>JAJYVT010000132.1 GCA_021791845.1 Actinomycetes bacterium
CCTCGAAGCGGGGTTGGACATTCGAACGACCGAGCGCCATGGCCAATTCTCGCCCACCGGCCCGCAGATCGCGAATCGAGCGGCAACTACTTCGAATCGAGCGGCAACTACTTCAGTGGTCTCCTAGCTCTCCTCCGACGGCTCGGCCGCGTACAGCACGTGGTGCCGGAGCCGGTGGCCCTCCGGGATCCGGGGGTGGTCGAACTCGCCGGCGAGGGTCATGCCGAGTCGCCGCATCACCGCCAGCGAGCGGGTGTTCGCCGGCACGGTGAAGGCGACCACCCGGCGGAGGCCGAGCGGGCCGAAGGCGTGCTCCAGCGACGCCGTCGCGGCCTCGGTGGCGACGCCCTGTCCCCACTGCGCCCGGGCCAGCCGCCAGCCGATCTCGACCGCCGGCGTGAACCAGGCCTCGAAGGTGACCGGCTGGATCCCCACGTAGCCGGCGAAGGCGCCGCTGTCCCGGCGCTCCACCGCCCACATCCCCCAGCCCCGCTCGCGGATGCCGGCGGCAAAGTGGGCCGCCAGCCGGTCGCTCTCCTCCCGGGTGAGCACGGCAGGGAAGTGCTCCATCACCTCGGGGTCGGCGGTGAGCGCGGCGAACGGCGCCAGGTCGCTCTCCCGCCAGTTCCGCAAGACCAGGCGGTCGGTGCCGATCATCGGCGGCTCTGCGGGGGGCACCCCGGCTAGCGCGGTGCCGGTTGCCCGGGCACGTCGCCCGCCCGCGTGTCCGCGGCAGCCCGGGGCGCGGGCGCCCTCTTGGTGGCCGGGGCCCGCTTCGTGGCCGGGGCCCGCTTGGTGGCCGGGGCCTTCTTGGCGGCGGGCTTCGGCGCCGCCGACACCTCCGACGCTTCCGACACCACCGACACCACCGACGCCGCCGACGCCTCCGACGCCGTGCCGGCAGCCTTGCGAGGGACCTCGGGCCAGCGGTCCGGCGTGCCGCGGAGGGGCTGGGGGCGGCCGGGCGAGCGCTGGACCAGCACGTAGGCGACGAGGGACAGGCCGGCGGCGGCGAGCAGGAAGAGGAGGAGCTTCTTCATCGCCCCGACGCTACCGCCCGCCCGTTCCGGCCCCTGTCCGCCGCGGTGCTTGACAGCGGTGATGCGGACTGGGACAATTGCCGCCTCATGTCCCGGACCTTCGCGACCGAGCTGCTGCTGACCTAGGGCGAACGCCACATCCGCGTTCGCCCGCAACCTCCTGCGCCGGAACGGCCAGGAGGTTTTTTCTTTGGAGGAACCATGCCGACGATGCCCCACCACCTCTACCGGTCCGAGGTACCGATCGTGCTGCGCGACCGGACCTGGCCCGACCGCCGGATCACGGCCGCGCCCCGGTGGGTGTCGGTGGACCTTCGCGACGGCAACCAGGCGCTCGTCGACCCGATGGACCCGGCTCGCAAGCTCGCCCTCTTCCGGGCGCTCGTCGGCATCGGCTTCAAGGAGATCGAGGTGGGGTTCCCCTCCGCCTCCCAGACCGACT
Source organism: Actinomycetes bacterium (assembly GCA_021791845.1). Lineage (GTDB taxonomy): Bacteria > Actinomycetota > Acidimicrobiia > Acidimicrobiales > RAAP-2 > JAJYVT01. The sequence continues at coordinate 1,483 of JAJYVT010000132.1, forward strand.
ACGACTTCCAGCGCCAGATCATCGACGAGGGGCTCATCCCCGAGGACGTCGAGATCCAGGTCTTGACCCAGTGCCGTGAGGAGCTGATCGAGCGCACCTTCGCCTCGTTGGCCGGGGCGCACCGGGCCGTGGTCCACTTCTACAACTCCACCTCGACCCTGCAGCGCCGGGTCGTGTTCGGGATGGACCGGGCGGGCATCGTCGACATCGCCGTCAACGCCGCCCGCCTGTGCCGGAAGCTCGAGCCGATGCTGGAGGGGACCCAGGTCCGTTACGAGTACTCGCCCGAGAGCTTCACCGGCACCGAGCCGGAGTTCGCGGTGGAGATCTGCGAGGCGGTCATGGACGTGATCGAGCCGACGCCCGAGCGGCCGATGATCGTGAACCTCCCGGCCACCGTCGAGATGTACGGGCCGCACGTCTACGCCGACGTCATCGAGTGGTTCGGCCGCACCGTCCGCGACCGCGACGCGCTCGTCCTGTCCGTCCACCCCCACAACGACCGGGGGACGGCGGTGGCGGCGGCCGAGCTGGCGGTGCTGGCGGGCGCCCAGCGGGTGGAGGGCACGCTGTTCGGCAACGGCGAGCGGACGGGCAACGTGGACATCGTCACGCTGGCCATGAACCTCTTCTCCGAGGGCGTGGAGCCCGAGCTCGACCTCTCCGACATCGAGGCGGTGCGCCACGTGGCCGAGCACGCCACCCGGATGCCCGTGCACCCCCGCCACCCCTACGCCGGGGACCTCGTGTACACGGCGTTCTCGGGGTCGCACCAGGACGCCATCAAGAAGGGCATGGGCGCCATCGGCGAGCCCTACGACCGGTGGGAGGTCCCGTACCTGCCCATCGACCCCAAGCACACCGGGCGGACGTACGAGGCGATCATCCGGGTCAACAGCCAGTCCGGCAAGGGCGGCGTCGCCTACCTCATGGACACCGAGCACGGGCTGGACCTGCCGCGGCGGCTCCAGGTGGAGTTCTCCCGCCGGGTCCAGGCGGTCACCGAGTCGACCGGAACCGAGATCCGGCCGGCCGAGCTCTGGGAGGTGTTCGCCGGCACGTACCTGCCCGACGACGCCGGGATCCGGATCCTCGCCAGCGAGGTGACGACGGCCGGCGGGCGCACCACCGTCGTGGCCCAGCTCCTCGTCCACGGCGAGCACCGAACGGTGACGGGGGAGGGGAACGGGCCCATCGACGCCCTGGTGTCGGGGCTGGGAGCCGAGCTCGGGGTGTTCTTCGAGGTGCGCGACTACAGCGAGCACGCCCTGACCTCGGGCAGCGGGGCGTCGGCCGTCGCCTACGTCGAGGCCGGTGCGCCCGACGGCACCACCTGGTGGGGCGTCGGGATGGACTCCTCGATCCTCGACGCGTCCCTGGCCGCCGTGGTCAGCGCGGCCAACCGCGCCCCGAGCTAGGCCGGAGCGAGGACGGGCTCGGCCGAGGGCGCGCCCTTGGCCGTCACCATCGCCTCGTTCGCCTGCTCGACGAGCCGGGCGGGCTCCACGTCGGGCTGGTTCGTCCACGACACGCCCATGTGGGCGCGCACGGTGACCGAGCCGGCCGTCTTCAGGTGCACCGGCTGGCACACCTGCTCCAGCGTCGACTTGCCGATGGTGAGCGCCGTTGTCGGGCCCGGCACGCCGCCGCAGAGCACGGCGAACTGGTCCCCGTCGATCCGCCCGACGACGTCGGAGGACCGCACGGCGTCCACGATGCGCAGCGCCACCACGGTGAGCAGCTCGTCGCCGGCCGCCTGGCCGTAGCGGTCGTTGATGGTCTGCAGGCCGTCGATGTCGATCATGAGCACCGCCGTCCCACGGGCCGACTTCGGGATGTCCTCGGCCCGGTCCGCACCGGTCCGCCAGCCGCCCGTGCCGTTGGCCGGCGGCGGGCGGTGCCGGTGGACCATGTCGGCCAGCGTCGCCAGGAGGGCGTCCTGCGTGAGGCAGCCGGTGAGGGCGTCGGTGGTCGTCTTGGCCTTCGTGGCGTTGGGCGCCGCGGTCAGCGCGGTCACGTCCTGGACGCAGCCGGTGACGCCCGTAACGGCTCCGGACCCGTCCCGCATGGGCCGGAGGTTGAGCGACCAGCGCCGCCGCCCCCCGCCGGGGTCGGTGACCGACAGCTCGACACCCGTCTCCGAGCCGCCGGCCGCCCCTTGCACCGCCGCCCGCAAGCGGGGTCGGTCGGTGTCGGCGACCGCGGCCAGCTGCTCGCCCAGGGTCAGCGCGGCCGGCACGCCGGTCATGGCGGCCAAGCGCCGGCTGACGTACACGAGCCGTCCCTCTCGGTCGGCGTAGAAGAGCCCGACCGGGACGGCCTCGTTCACGTGGTCGAGGAGCTGCTCGCAGACGCGGAGCTGGTCGAGCGCCGTGACCTCGCGGGTCACGTCGACCATCTCGTTGGCGACGTCGCCGTGGTCGGGCTGGTCGAGCCGGTTGCGGGTGGTGACGTCGAACCAGACCCACCCGCCGTCCCGGTGGCGGTAGCGGAGGCGCAGGCCGCTGCCCACGCCGCCCGGTCGCTCGAGCATGCGGGCCCAGCTGGCGAGCCCGCGCGGGAGGTCGTCGGGGTGGACCAGCTGCCCGATCCGCCGGCCGAGGATCTCCTCTGGCCCCCACCCGAGGATGGCGGTGAAAGCCGCGTCCACCGACTGGACCGCACCTCGGGCGTCGGTGAGGATCTCGGCCCGCAGTGGTCGAAGCGGGGCGGTCGCAGACGGCGTCTCGAACGACGGGGTGACGCCGGCTGCGGGCGGGCCATCGGGCGACGTACCGGGACCGTTCGCCGGGGTGACGGAGGCAGGTACCGCGCCGTCACCGGGCACGCCCGGAGCACGTGCCGTGCCTTGCGTCGACTCGCCGGTCATGAGCACCGGTCCCATAGGGGTCCCATCCCTGGCCGGCTCCCCTTGGAGCAGACCTCCACGGCTCCCATTGTCGCCGCTTTCACCCCCCGCGACAAGTCATTGCAGGCAACCATTGCGGCCGGGAGGTTTCGAAGCGCTCGATCGCCGAGGTGTGGCGGAGCGTGAGCCCGATGTCGTCCCAGCCGTTCACCAGCCGCTGGCGCGTGAAGTCGTCGAGCGGGAAGGTGCCTTCGATCCCGGCGGCGGGCACCTCGATGGTCCCCCGGGCGACGTCCACGGTGACCTCGACCGACGGGTCGCGGGTCACCGCCTCGAGCAGCGCCGCGTCCAGCTCGGGCGTCACCTGCACGGGGACCAGGCCCTGTTTGGTGCAGTTGGTGCGGAAGATGTCGCCGAAGCTGGTCGCCACCACCGCTTCGAACCCGAAGTCCATGAGGGCCCAGACGGCGTGCTCCCTCGAGGAGCCGGTGCCGAAGTTGGCCCGGGCGATGAGGATGGTGGCTCCGGCGTGGGCGGGGTCGTTCAGCACGAACCCCCGGTCGTCGCGCCACTCGGAGAACAGCCCGGCGCCGAACCCGGTGCGCTCCACCCGCTTCAGCCACTCCGACGGGATGATCTGGTCGGTGTCCACGTCCGACCGGTCGAGCGGGACCGCCCGCCCGCTCACGACGGTGACCGGCCTCATCGGTCCAGGTCCCCCGGTGCGGCGAAGTGCCCCGCCACGGCGGTGGCCGCGGCCACGGCCGGCGAGACGAGGTGCGTCCGGCCGCCGCGACCCTGGCGCCCTTCGAAGTTCCGGTTGGACGTCGACGCGCACCGCTCGCCCATCGAGAGCTTGTCCGGGTTCATCCCCAGGCACATCGAGCACCCCGGCTCCCGCCAGTCGAACCCGGCGGCCCGGAACGCGCGGTCGAGCCCCTCGGCCTCTGCTTGGGCCTTCACTCGGTGTGAACCCGGCACGACGAGCGCCCGCACCCCGTCGGCCACCCGGCGGCCGTCGAGCACGGCGGCTGCGGCGCGGAGGTCCTCGATGCGTGAGTTGGTGCAGGAGCCGATGAAGACGGTGTCGACCGGCACCTCCCGCAGGGGGGTCCCGGGGGTGAGCCCCATGTAGGAGAGGGCCCGGGCGGCAGCCTCGCGTTCGCCGGCGTCGGCGAACGAGGCGGGGTCGGGGACGGCGGCGTCGAGCGGCGCCACCTGGCCGGGATTGGTGCCCCAGGTGACGTGGGGCACGATGCCGGCGGCGTCGAGCGCCACCTCCTTGGCGAAGGTCGCGTCCTCGTCGGTGGGGAGCGCGCGCCAGAAGTCGAGCGCCTCCTCCCAGGCCGCGCCGCTCGGTGCGTGGGGGCGACCCTCGAGGTAGGCGAAGGTGGTGTCGTCCGGGGCCACCATGCCGGCGCGCGCACCGGCCTCGATCGTCATGTTGCACACCGTCATGCGGCCCTCCATCGACAGGTCCCTGATGGCGCTGCCCCGGTACTCGATCACGTGGCCGAACCCGCCGCCGGTGCCGATGCGCCCGATCACCGCCAGCACGACGTCCTTGGCGGTCACGCCGTCGGGGAGGGGGCCGTCGACCGACACCGACATGGTGGCCGGCCGGACCTGCGGCAGGGTCTGGGTGGCGAGGACGTGCTCCACCTCGCTCGTGCCGATGCCGAACGCCAGGGCGCCGAAGGCGCCGTGGGTCGAGGTGTGGCTGTCCCCGCAGACGATCGTCATGCCGGGCTGGGTGAGGCCGAGCTCGGGGCCGATCACGTGGACGATCCCCTGGTTGGCGTGACCCATCGGGTAACAGACGATGCCGGCCTCGGCGCAGTTGGCCTCGAGCAGCTCGAGCTGGCGCCCCGAGACGGGATCGGTGACCGGACCGCCTGTGGTCGGCACGTTGTGGTCGGCCGTGGCGACGGTCAGATCGGGACGGCGGACGGCCCGCCCCGAGAGGCGCAGCCCGTCGAAGGCCTGGGGCGAGGTGACCTCGTGCACCAGGTGCAGGTCGATGAAGAGCAGGTCCGGCTCGCCCGGGGCGTGATGCACCACGTGGGCGTCCCAGACCTTCTCGGCCAGCGTGCGGCCGCTCACAGCGTTGTCCCCCTCACTCTTCAGGGGCCGCCGACCGGCAGCCCGAGCTCAACTGCCGACCTTGACGACCTCGACCCGCAGCACCCCGCCGGGCGCCTCGTAGTCGACCGTGTCGCCGACGACCTTTCCGAGGAGCGCCTGGCCCAGGGGGGCGCTGGGGGAGACGACGGGCATGTCGCCGCGCCGCTCCTCGATTGAGCCGACGAAGTAGTCCTGCGTTGTCTCGTCGCCCTCGTAGCGCAGCGTGACGACCACGCCCTGGGTGACGGTGCCGTCACTGGTGTCGACCGCCTCCACCACCTCGGCGTTCTTCAGCAGGGCCTGGAGCTGGCGGATCCGGGACTCCATCTTGCCCTGGGTGTCCTTGGCGGCGTGGTAGTCGCCGTTCTCCGACAGGTCCCCGAGGGCCCGGGCCGACTCGATCGCCTGGGCGATCTCGACCCGGCCGCGGGTGGTCAGGTCCTCGAGCTCGGCCTGGAGCCGGGCGTACGTCTCCGGGGTCAGGCGGGCGGGAGATGCATCGGTCACCCCTCGAG
>JAJYVT010000034.1 GCA_021791845.1 Actinomycetes bacterium
ACACGTGGACGAACCGCCCACCACGGCCCAGCACCCCCTGAGTTGGGTGCTCGGGGTGCGCCTCGCCCATACCGGCGGCGCCGAGGCGTTCGCCGACCCCTTCGACCCGGGCGGCTACACCAACGACCTGGCACGGAGTTTCCGATCCGCCGGGGTGGCTGCGCCACCTGTCCGGTCCTGGACGATTCCACCGCCGGGGTGGTGCCCGGCATTGTCTTGCGCGTTATCTCACGAAAGAGCGTGCGAGAGAACGCGTCGCGAGACCGGCGCCCACCCCGGCGGAGAGATCGTCCGCCGTCGGAGTCAGGGCGCAACCAGGTCCAGACCCGCAGAGGGAGCCAAGCCAACGAGACCCAGAGGAGGCGGTCCGCAGAAGCCAATGGCGAGCGTGGCCCGTGGACGTCGGTCAGGACCGAGCCGACGAACCGGTAACCGAGGACTGTCACCTCGCTATCGCCATTGCTCCTGGCTCCTCTCCGTGCGGCTCTCCGGCTTCCGACCGCTCGCCGCCCGTTGGTATCAGGAGCTGGCCATGGCTGCTCTACCCACGGTCGAAGCCTGGGGGCTGGGCCATCCTCGATCGTGTCCTAGAGCCGAGGAGGACGTCATGGCATGGTCCATCGAAGGTCAATACGTCGAGAACTGCAACTGCGACGTCGTGTGCCCCTGCGCCTGGTCGGGGTTCAAGCGACCGGCGACGCACGACCGGTGCCTGGTGTTCGGCGCCTTCCGCGTCGATCGGGGGAGCGTCGACGACCTCGACGTGGCCGGCCTCCACTTCGGGTTCGTGATCGATGCGCCGAAGCAGATGACCGACGGCAACTGACGTTGGGCGGCCCGATGGCGATGTTCGCCCCCTTTGTCGGTGAAGTCCTCGGCGTCGAGCGGGTTCCGGTGACCTGGGAAGAGGCGGAGGGCTCACGCCACGTGCGTTTCGGCGACGTCGCCGAGGTCACGCTCGAGGACATGCGCAGCATCGAAGGCAAGGAGATGACGCTCGGCAACGTGCCTCACCCTGCAGGACCGACGTTCACCCTCAGCCCTTCGACGCAAGCGAAGGTCTCCACCTTCGGGGTCACCTTCGGCGCACCCGACACCAACGGGCTCTCGACCCCCTTCTCGTGGTCCGGGTGACCGATCCCAGGTCGGCCGTTCCCCGGGCGGCGCTCCTTCGGCTCACCCCGCAGCTCGCCGTCCTCTTCTCGGTCTCGGCGATCGCCTGGGTCCTCACCGTCCACCAGGCAAGGGCCATGGGGAACGGGCCGGGAACGATGGGTCTCGGCCCGGGACCGTTCCTCGGTACGTGGACCCCCATGATGGCGGCGATGATGCTGCCCTCCGTAGCACCGCTCGCGGTCTTCTACTCGCGCGCCGTGCGTTCCCATCGTGGATGGCGTCTCGCCGGGTTCGGTGGTGGCTACCTCGCCGTCTGGGCGCTCACGGGGATCCCGGCCTACGCCCTTCTGGCTCTGGGCGGCGCCGCCGCACGCGGGCATCCCGTCGTGGCCCGTGTCGGTGCCGGGGTGCTCCTGGTGGTGGCAGGGCTGTGGCAGCTCAGCAGCGCCAAGAACTTCTGCTTGGTTCGCTGCCGGTCACCGATCGGGCTGCTCGTGCGCTACGGCTCCTACCGAGGACCCCTGCGGGACCTGCGAGCCGCTGCGCACCACGCACTGTTCTGCCTCGGCTGTTGTTGGGCCCTCATGGTCCTGCTCGTCGTGTTCGGCATGATGAACCTGGTGGCGATGGCGGCCATCGCCGCCATCGTGCTCGTCGAGAAGCTCGCCGGCAGCGGGCACGGCGTTGCCCGCCTCGCCGGGCTCGGCTGCCTCGTGATGGCAGGCATCGTCGTCGCCGTACCAAGCCTCGCACCGGGGCTCCACTCGGTGCCGATGCACATGGGCTGAGAAGCCGGCTCCACTCCTCGGCCGGGGCGAAGGCCCCACGGCAGGCCTTGCGCTTGCCGGGCCCGGCCAGAGGCGCCGTCAGCGCTCGCGTGGCGCGCCTCCCCGACCCTGTTGTGACCTTCGGCCCTTACCCGGTTCCGGGGACCGGCGGTCGAATGAAGGCGGCCAGCAGTCCGAGGGAGCGGGAATGACCCCCGAGCAACGAGAACGGCAAGCTCCCGACCCGGGGGTCTTACCCATCGAGCCTCGTAAGGACGGACGCGCGCACCCGTCCCGTGTCCCACGGCCGACACTCCCGGCGTTCCTGAGCGGACTGCAGGTGCTGATCCTCATCCCGTTCACCGTGCTGGTCGTCGTCGCGGTCGGTGCCTTCGTCTATGCCGGCTTCCTCACCGTCCTCCTCGTGCTCCGCACGTCGTGGGGATCGAGCTCGGTCTCCGAGAACGTCGTCAAGGCCTTACAGGTGATCGACGTCTCTCTGATCGGCATCGCTGCCCTCGTGATCGCCGCCGACGCCCTGGTCATCTTCATGGGCAAGACCGGGGGCACCCGTGTGGTCCCGCGCTGGCTCGAACAAGAGACGGTGGATGTCCTGAAGAACCGTGCCCTCGCCATGGTCGTCCTCATCATGGCCGTGACGTTCCTCGAGGGCATCGTCCAAGCCAAGAGCGGCTCTCACGACCTGGATCTCGGGTTTTCGATCGCGGCGGTCATCGGGGCGATCGGGGTCTACCTCGTCGCCAATCACCTGAACGTGGGGGGACCGCAGCCCCCGAGACCAGGGACGGAGTAGCGAGCCGCCATGGGCGACGCCGCTGTCGACCGCCCGAAGGCGTCTCGCCCCTCAGCGTGCGGTTCGGTTGCGGCCGACGGGGTACCGAGAGTGCCGCGGGTGGCCACGCAAGCGCCGCGGATCGCCAAGGAGACAGCTGATGGAAGTAGTCACCATCGACACGCCACAGCTCGGGGACCGCAGCTACCTGGCGCATGACGGCGCGGTGGCGGTGGCGGTCGATCCCCAGCGCGACATCGACCGGGTCCTGCGAGCGGCCGGCGCCGCCGGGGTCGAGGTCGTGGCGGTGGTCGAGACCCACCTGCACAACGACTACGTCTCGGGTGGCAGGCAGCTGGCGGCCACGACCGGGGCCACGCACCTCATGGCGGGCGGCGGCGAGGTTGCGTTCTCGTGCATGGCCGTCGGCGGAGGGGAGGAGCACCACTTCGGTGGCCTGCGGGTGGTGGCCGTCGCCACCCCCGGGCACACTGCGCACCACGTCGCCTACGTGGTGGACCACGGCGAGGGTCCGGCCGTCGCGTTCACCGGCGGCTCACTGCTCTTCGGGACGGTCGGCCGGACCGATCTCGTCGGCGAGGACCAGACCCAGAGCCTCACCCGCCGGCAGTACCACTCGGTACGGCAGTTGGTCGCCTCCCTCGCCGATGACGTGATCGTCTGCCCCACGCACGGCTTTGGCAGCTTCTGCTCCTCGACGCCACCGAGCGGCGACCAGTCGAGCACCATCGGCGACGAGCGGGAGCACAACCTCGTCTTCAGAGCCGGCGACGAGACCTCGTTCGTGAAGATGGTGCTGTCCGGGCTGACCGCCTACCCCAGCTACTACGCCCACATGGGCCCTATCAACCGGGCCGGGCCCGCACCCATCGACCTCTCCCCGCCCCGGCAGATCGACGGTCCCGAGCTCGCCCGGCATCTCGAGGCAGGGGATTGGGTCGTCGACCTGCGCAACCGGCGCGCCTTCGCCGTCGGGCACCTGCCGCGCACCGTCAACGCCGAGATGGCCACCTCGCTCTCGACGTTCCTCGGCTGGGTCGTCCCGTGGGGCACGCCGGTCGTGCTGATGAGCGACGACCCGGCGGAGGTGCGAGCAGCCCAACGCGACCTCGCCCGCGTCGGCATCGACCGGCCAGCCGGCGTGGCGGTGGGCGACCCGCGGCGCTTGGCCGCCGGTGAGACCGAGACGTACGCCGTAGGTGACTTCGCCGATCTTCGCCTCGCCATGGCCGACCACCAAGGTGAGGGCGCGCTGACCGTCCTCGACGTGCGACGAGACGACGAGTGGGAGCAAGGGCATCTCGAGGGCGCCGTCCACATCCACTTCTCCGATCTCGAAGCCCGCATGGCGGAGGTCCCGCCGGGCCGGGTGTGGGTCTACTGCGCCACGGGCTACCGATCCGCCATCGCCGCCAGCCTGTTGGCGCGCGCCGGACGAGAGCCGGTGCTGGTCGACGACGACTGGGAGCGTGCCGAGCAGGCCGGGTTACCCGTCTGCCGCTGAGCACCCCCCCAGGCGTGGTACTTGCGGGTCGAGAGAGCCGCGGTCGCCCGCCTTCGCCCTCTGCGCTGCTCGAGGGACAACCTGCTGACGGGCCATTGGTCCCTACTGCATGGACTGCACGGCCGCGTACAGCCTGCAGGCCGTGGGCATCGCACCCGATCCGGCAGTCGCGTCCCACGCGCAGCGGCTGTTCGCCAGCACGCCGTCGGGCCCGCCACGCCGGCCCCGCCGCCACGCGGGCCCCGCCGCCACCCTCGCGAGGGATCGGGTGGCCGCCTTGCCGGTGTGCCCGCCGACGTGTGGGATCCTCACGGGATGCCCGAGCCCAGCGCAGTGCCGCCGGAGAGCCGCGATTGGACCTTTGTGATCACCGAGGGTTGCGGCGAGTGCGCGTTCGTGCCGCAGCAGCCGGACCAGACCGGTGATCGGCTTCGGGCGTCCGTTCCCATCTGGCGCCGTGCGCTCGCCTCCTCGACGGCGACCCGTCGCCCGTCGCCCGGCGTGTGGTCCCCGCTCGAGTACGCCTGTCACGTCCGGGACGCCTGCCAGCTGTTCCGCCACCGCCTGGAGCTGATGCTCGCCGAGGAGGACCCGGTGTTCGCCAACTGGGACCAGGATGCGACCGCCGTCGACGATGACTATTTCCATCAAGACCCGGCCCGGGTTGCCGAGGCGCTCGCCGGCGAGGCGGAGGCGACGGCGGCTGCCTTCGACGCCGTCTCGCCCGACCAGTGGGCCCGTCCCGGGCGCCGCAGCAACGGGTCGACTTTCACCGTGGGGAGCTTCGCCGTCTACTTCCTGCACGACGTCGAGCACCATGTCCACGACATCGCGAAGGGGGCCGTGTCGAAGGGGGCGCAGGGGGCTCGATCGGAGTGATCGCCGACCCCGGGGGGCTCGATCTCGCCATCGCGCTTCTAACGGCCGCCTCCAGGGCTTACGCTTACAGGTGATGAGCCGTTCGGCGACGGAGGAGCGACCGGGTCCCCCGGCAGAGGGAGGCGCCCACGCGGCGCGCCCGCGCGCCCGCCGGCGTCGCCGCCTTTCGTTCGGGATGTGGGTGGCGGTCGCCGCGCTCGGCCTGGTGGTGCTGGCCGGGGTGGCGATCGCGCTCGTGTTCGCGCTCGGCCGGCCCAGCGTCTCGTTGAGGTCGACAGGCGAGGCCTTGTTCACTGTGCGCACGGCCGGCTTCGGGAGCCGGCTCGGCCCGGTCCGCGCCACCAGCGCTGGCCACCCCCTCGTCCTGCGCCAGGCCGACGGCGGGTACGTGCCGGTTGGCCGTGTCGCCCAAGGCCAGACCGTCGACGTGCGGGCCGCCGTCGCCCCGCCGGGCTGGCTGCGCTGGCTCCTCGGGGGGACGGTCACCGCCACCGCCACGGTGCGTACGCCGACGGCGGCGCCCGCGGCGCCCGTCGCCATGGCTTCGGGCCCCAGCCGGGTGCCGGTGCGCTTCGATGCCCCTGTGAGCACAGTCGCCTATGCGACGCCTGGCGGCAGCTCCCGAGTCGTCCATCTGGCAACGCCGGCCCGGGTCGTCGACCTTGCGGTGCACCAGGGCGTCGGCGGATCCCTCCGCGTGCAGGTCGCGCCGCGGCCCTGGGAGCAACTCTCGGTGCGACCGAGCACCCTCTCGTGGTTCGAGCCTCCCGCCAGCGGTGAGCCGGTCGCCCTGGCCGACCCTGCTCCGGGGAGCACCGGGGCACCCCCCAACGGCGCCATCACGCTGACGTTCGACCACCCGGTGTCCAACGTCCTGGGCACGTCGCGACCGACCCTGTCTCCGTCGGTGCCAGGTACGTGGCGCCAGCCCTCGGCCAACAGCCTGGTCTTCACGCCCAGCGGGTTCGGCTTCGGGCCGGGGACGTCGGTGACGGTCCGCTTCGACCGGCCGGTGGCCGTCGCCACCGCTGCGACGACCACGACGGCCGCGGCCACCTCGAGCTACACGTTCCAGGTGGCACCAGGGTCGCTGATGCGCCTGGCGCAGCTGCTCGCCCAGCTCCATTACCTCCCGCTCCGCTTCGTCCCTGCTCCCGGCGTGGCGCTGCCGACCACCGTCGCCCAGGAGATCGCGACCATGTCCACGCCCCTCGAGGGCACCTTCTCCTGGCGGTGGACGACGACCCCGGCCACCCTGGCGTCGCAGTGGACACCGGGCACACCCGGCAACCTGCTGGTGAAGGGCGCTCTGATGGCCTTCGAAGCCAACCGGCCGACATACACATACGACGGCTACACCCTCGACACGGAGTCCGTGAGCCAGATGGCTGACGCCTCGACGTGGGAGGCGCTGATCAATGCGGCCGTCGCCCACCAGCTCGACCCGAGCCCGTACTCGTACGTCTACGTCACCAAGGCACTGCCGGAGACCCTCACCCTGTGGGAGAACGGCGCCAACGTCTTGACGGCCCTCGCCAACACCGGGATCCCCCAGGACCCCACCGTCGACGGTACGTTCCCGATCTACGTTCGCTACACGGTCAACTACATGAACGGCACCAACCCCAACGGCACCACGTACCACGATCTCGTGCACTGGATCAACTACTTCAACGGTGGCGACGCCGTCCACGGCTTCGTGCGCGCCTCCTACGGGTTCCCCCAGAGCCTGGGGTGCGTGGAGCTGCCGGTCGCCACCGCCCAGACCGCCTTCAACGACCTGGCGATCGGCGACCTGGTGACCGTCGCCGGCTGAACGGCAGCCGGGCGGGACCGGTTCAGGCGCCCTCCTCCCGGGGCTCCCGGGGCCACCGACCGGCACCCCGCCCCCGCGGAGCGACCGACACCCGGGTCCGGGGTCGGCTACCGTGCCTGCGAACGACGAGACCTAAGCCGTTGGAAACGGTCGTCATGGAGGAGGAGCCAGGCTCGCACCGCCCGCGAGCTGGCACCGGCCCCCATCCGAGCTTGGCCGGCCCCGGTATCGACGCTGCGTGCAGGGGAAGTGGGCCGGACCGAGGGAGGGGGCGATGGTCGAGGAGCGACCTGCGACACCGGCGGAGTCGCGGCCACGGTTCAGCGTCGTCATTCCCGCCCTCGACGAGGAGCGGTACCTGGGCGACTGCCTGCGGTCGCTGGCCGCGCAGGACTTCGCGGGCGGCGTGGAGGTCATCGTCGTCGACAACAACAGCACCGACCGGACGGCGGCCGTCGCACGCTCGTTCGGCGCCACGGTGGTGCACGAAGAACGGCCGGGCGTGTGCTCGGCGCGCCAGTGCGGTGCGGCGCTCGCCCGCGGCGAGATCATCGTGTCCACCGACGCCGACACGACCTTCGATCCCGGCTGGCTCACGCGGATCGACCAGGCGCTGGAGCAGCATCCCTCGTGCGTCGCGGTCGGCGGGCCGTGCCGCTTCACCGCCGACGGCCCGTTCTGGGCCTCCATGTACCCGCGCCTCTTGTTCGGCTTGGTCGCGCTCTTGCACCGGCTGACCGGACGCGTCTTCTACGTCACCGCCACCAACCTCGCCTTCCGCCGAACGGCGTGGTCCGGGTACAACACCTACATGACCCAGGGGTGCGACGAGGTGGACCTGCTCCGCCGTCTCAAACGTCGAGGGCCGGTGACGTTCGACCGGCACAACCCCACCTTCACCTCGCCACGCCGTCTCCAGCGGGGGCTCGCCTACAACCTCGTCGTCACCTTCCTCGTCTACTACCTGCTCGCGTACTGGATCAACCGGGTGGCCGGACGCCGCGTTGTCGGCACCGCGCCGGCGTTCCGCTCCGACGCCCGTTCCTCGCTCTCTCTCTGGGCCGGGCGCGTGGTCTTCGCCTCGACGATGCTCATCCTCGGCGTCGTGCTGCTCCGGACCGGCATCTACGTGGTGGGCCTCATCTGATGGCCGCCGACGCTCCGGGCCCCGACCGGCAGTCCGCCCCGGCCCGGAGCCTGGTGGTCGGGACGATCGCCGTGGCGGCGTCCTACTGGACCGTCATGTCCCCGTACTCCCAGCTGCTCGGCCCGTTCCCGTACCGCCACCGGACGTCGGAGCCGGTGGTGGCCCTGACGTTCGACGACGGGCCCAACGATCCGTACACGTCGCAGATCGCCGATCTCCTCCACGCATCCGGCGTCCCCGCCACCTTCTTCATGGTCGGCGCCTGCGTGGAGCGCCACCCGGAGACGGCCCGGCGCCTGGTCCGGGACGGGCACGTGCTCGGCAGCCATGGCTACTCGCACCGGATCCGGCGGTGTGCCGGTCGGGCGGTCCTGCGCGACGAGGTGCGACGTGCGGACGACGTGTTCGCACGGCACCTCGGGCTCCGACCCGCGCTGTTCCGACCGCCGTGGCTGTTGCGGACGCCGGGGCTGTTCGACCTGGCGGGAGAGGAGTCGCTGCAGCTGGTGTCCGGAGAGTTCGCCCACGTGCTCGAGGTGCTCCAGCCTTCGCCCACCCGCATCGCCCGGCGGGCGGTGGCCAAGGCGCGGCCCGGGAGCATCATCATCTTCCACGACGGCTTCGACTCGAAGGGTGGCGACCGGGCGAGCACGGTCGCTGCAACCGAGCTCGTCGTCGACGAGCTCTCCGCCCGCGGCTACCGCTTCACCACGGTCGATCGCCTCCTCGGCGTCGGTCCGTACCGCAATCCTGAGGTGTGATCGACGCGGCTGCCCGGCGTGGTCTCGGACCGGCCGGTCCCCCGACGTCCCTTCGCATCCGACGCCGGCTCACCGGGCGGCCCGCAACGCTGCCTCTGCCGACGAGAGGCTCGAGAGGACCGTCGCGCGCTCGGGCGCTCCCAGTGAGTGCACGTCGATGCGGACGAGGGCTGCCGCCGCTCGGGCCGACGCCTCGGCCAGCTCGAGCGCAACCTGCGCGTCGCCGGCAAGGCGCTGGTTCCCGTCGCCCCGCAATCGTCGCAGGACGGGGGTGAGCGCCGCCCCCGCCCGGACGATCTCGAGCGGGACCTCAGCTGCTCGCCTCGCCGCCTCCTGGGCCGCCCGGCCCTGCCCGGCGCCGGCCCCGCCGGCAGTGCCCGGATAGAGGGCACTGACCACCGCCTCGTCCGCCGCTGCGAGCTCGAGGGCGTGCCGCCGTACGGCGTCCGCCTGGGATGCCAGCGAGTCGGCGTCGCCGATGACGCCGACGGAGAAGCGCGCCACCATTGCCCCGAGGGCCGCGGCGGCGGCGAGGGCGACCGCGGCCACCGCCCCCCCGCCGGGCGTGGCACTGCGGTCCGCGACGGCGTCCAGCCAGTCGCCGAGACGGATGTCGCTGCCGGTCACCGCCGTGGGCTCAGGAGAGTCCGACGATCTCGCCGTGCTCGTCGATGTCGATGTGGAACGCCGCCGGGTCGGACCCGAGCCCGGGCATGGTCCGCATGTCGCCACAGATCGGGTAGATGAACCCCGCGCCGACCGACGCCCGCACCTCGCGCACGGGGAGCCGCCAGCCCGTCGGCGCACCCTTGAGCGACGGGTCGGACGAGATGGACAGATGGGTCTTGGCGATGCACACCGGAAGGTCGGCGAAGCCGTTCCGCTCGTAGGTGTCGAGCTGCCTGGCGGCGGTGGGGGAGTAGTCGACGCCGGCAGCGCCGTAGATCCTGGTGGCGACGGTCTCGATCTTCTCCCGCAGGCTGGCGGTGTCGGGGTAGAGGACGTGGAAGGAGCTCTCCTCCTCGGCCGCCTCCGCCACCACCTCGGCGAGTGCTGCCGCGCCCCGCCCGCCGTCGGCGAAGTGCGTCGTCACCACGGCCCGGACCCCGAGCGAAGCGGCCAGCTCCGTGAGGGCCTTGTGCTCGGACGGGAAGTCCTCGGGGAAGGCGTTGATGGCCACCACCGGGGTCACGCCGTGCAGGCGGACGTTCTCGATCTGCTTCAGCAGGTTCGCCCCGCCCGCGACCACGTCGTCGGGGCTCTCGGCCAGAAGCTCGGGAGGGAGCGGCTTGCCGGCAACGATGCGGTACTTGCCCGAGTGGGCCTTCGATGCCCGGACCGTCGTCACCACCACCGCCGCGTCGGGGACCAGCCCGGACGTCCGGCACTTGATGTTGAAGAAGCGCTCGGCTCCCATGTCGGCGCCGAACCCGGCCTCGGTGATCAGGAAGTCCCCGGTGTGGATCCCGATCAGGTCGGCGACGACCGACGAGTTGCCGTGGGCGATGTTGCCGAACGGGCCGGTGTGGACGAGCACCGGGGTGTGCTCCAGGGTCTGCACCAGGTTCGGCTTCAGGGCGTCACGCAAGATGACGGCCATGGCGCCGGCCCCCCGCAGCTGCTCGGCCGTGACCGGCTCACCCGATCGGGTGTAGCCGACCACGATCCGACCCAGTCGAAGGCGCAGGTCCTGGAGCGAGGTGGACAGGGCGAGCACGGCCATGACCTCGGAGGCGGCGGTGATGTCGAAGCCGGTCTGGCGGGCGACGCCGTCCTCGGCACCGCCCAGGCCGACGACGATGTTGCGCAGGGCGCGGTCGTTCACGTCGAGCACCCGGCGCCAGGTGACGTTGTTGGCGTCGAGGCCGAGCGCGTTGCCGTGATAGAGGTGATTGTCGAGGATCGCCGCCAGCATGTTGTGAGCGGCGGTGACGGCGTGCATGTCGCCGGTCAGGTGGAGGTTCAGCGCCTCGAAGGGAACGGCCTGGCTGTAGCCGCCTCCGGCCGCCCCGCCCTTGATCCCGAAGGTCGGCCCCATCGATCCCTGGCGGATGGCGACCGTGGCCCTCCTCCCGATCGCGGCCATCCCCTGACCGAGCCCGATGGCGGTGGTCGTCTTTCCCTCCCCGAGCGGGGTCGGGGTGACGGCCGTGACCACCACGTAGCGGGCAGTCGGCCACTCGGCGAGGTCGTCGACGGCCTCCAGGCGGATCTTTGCCACGTGCTCCCCGTAGGGCTCGAGGAGCTCCTCGGGGATGTGCATGGCCGAGGCGACGTCGGCGATCGGCGCCAGCTTCGTCGCCCGGCTGATCTCGAGAGAGGTCTTGATGGTTGCATCCTACGCGCATGTGTCGGGGGCCACCGGGATCAGGCATCACCGTGCAGGAGCGATCGCAATCGGCGCGCCAGGACCTCCTCGTCGTCCCCGGCGCTTGTGATCTCGACGACCTTCCTGCGGCTGGTTGGTCCCCGGACCAAGGTGACCGCCCGTGGTGGCACGTCGAGTGCCGCGGCGAGCGCTCGGAGGGCGGCACGGGTCGCCCTTCCCCCGACCGCAGGCTCGGTCACCCGCACCACGAGGGCGCCGTCGTGCGCGTCACCCACTCGGGGTCTCGATGCGCTCGGCCGAACGAGGATCTCCACGCGCACGATCCGAGTCTTCCCCAGGGCTGGAGCCGGGCTCGTGACATCGAGCGTCCGGCCGGCTCGCTGGCGTACCATCGGACCTGCAGCCCGATGACGTGCCGAGCCGGAGTCTCGGCGGCACGCCGGTGCAGGCCGGAGCGGCTCCCGCAGCGCTCCCCGAGCGGAACGGAGGGCCTCGCGTGGAGGAGGCGGCTCAGGACGGAGGAACCGTGCAGGGATCCCCGGGGTTCGAGCGGGCCCTGGAGGGTCTACGAGCGACCGGAGCCAGCGCGACGATCCGCACACTGGTCGAGCTCCTGGCCAAGCACGGGGCGGAGGAGGGCCGCATCCTCTCCGAGTACGAGCATGCGTCGGAGTCGGTGACCGATCCTGCAGCCCGCTACCTGATCGACCTCATCCTCGAGGACGAGCGCCGGCACCACCGAGTCCTCGTCGAGCTGGCGACAGCGATGGCCTGGGGCACATTCGACAAGACGGCGAGCCCCGTCCCTCCGCTCGGCTGGCATCTGGCCGAGGAGCTCAGCTCGGCGATCGGGACGCTGCGCAAGTACGAGGAGGAGGACCGTCGCGAGCTGGAGGCGCTGCGGAAGCGGCTCCGTCCGTTCGAGGACACCACGTTGTGGAGCCTCATGGTGCAGATGATGATCCTCGACACCGAGAAGCACGCCAAGATCCTCGAGTTCCTCGAGCAGCATTCGCGAGGGGACTGAGGGCGGGTTCGCGAGGGGACCGACCGAGCTGGCCGGCGTCCCCGTGGCCGCAGCGGTGCACCTGGGTTGCTCTCGAGCGCCAAAGGTGCGATCCTCTGCGAGTACCGCAGCCGCACGGACGTGCGCGCGTCCGCACGCCGACGGAAGGAGAGGTCATGGGTCTTGGACGGAGGATCCGAGGATCGATGAGCGGTGCCCTGCTGTTCGGGGCCCTGCCAGTCGTCACGTTGGCTGGCGTCGGGGGAGCGGTGGCGCTCAGCCAACCGTCCGGGGCGGCCACAGCGAGCTGCACCCAGGCGGGGAGCACCGGGCTCACGGCGGCCAAAATGGTCACGTCGTCGACGACGCTCTCCGGTGCCACTGTCACAGCGACGGGCTGCGACGTGGGCATCTACGTCGCCCCCACAACGGCGACAGTCACGATCGACAACGTCACCGTCACCGGTGCCAACGACCACGGCATCTTCGTCCAGGACGCCAGCCACGTCACCATCTCGACATCGACGGTCAAGGGCAACGGCGTCGCTCCGACCAAGGGCATCAACGAGAACAAGGCCATCGAGCTGGTGGGCACGTCGGACTCGACCGTCCATCACGACACGGTGACCGGCAACCTGGCCGACGGCGGGATCGGCATCGCCGACGACGGTGCCATCGACCCCGGCGCCCCGGCACCGGGGACGCCGCACACCGCCAAGACAGACACGGTGTCGACAAACACCGTCACAGGCAACTACAGCGGCTGCGGGATCGTCTTCGCCGCCTACAACAAGGGACCGACAGCCGGCATCAGCGGCGGCACCATCTCGGGGAACACCGACACCGGTGCGCCGGGGAAGTTCGGCCCCCACGGGCCGGTGATCGGCGGCGTGGTGGTCGCGGCCGACGCTCCGGGCGCCTCGGTGTCGGGGGTGACGGTCACCGGCAACACCATCACCGGCTCGGCCATCCCCGGCATCGTCGTCCACTCCAACGCGCCGGGCGATTCCGTCTCCAGCACCACCATCACCAAGAACAACTTGACGGCCGACGGCTGGCTTGCCACCGACGGCCCGCCCAAGCCGGCTGCGATCGTGATCGCGACCTCACCCATCCCGCCGCCCGCCGGCCCGACGCTGAGCGGGACCACCGTGACCGGTAACACCATCAGTGGCGTGTTCGACGGGATCTGGGTGGCCGGCGCGACGGGGACGGTCACCAGTCCGAACACGATCACGACGGCCCCGGGCGGCAATGCGGTCTACCTCGTGCCGGCTCCCGGGTCGGGCTACTGGCTGACGACCACCACCGGCGAGGTCTCCTCCTTCGGGAGCGCCGGCTCCTACGGTTCGATGAGCAAGACAGCCCTGACCGCTCCCGTGGTCGGCATGGCCCCCACGCTCGACCAGGGCGGCTACTGGCTGGCCGCGTCGAACGGCGGGGTCTCCGCCTTCGGTGACGCCACCTCCTACGGCTCGATGGCCGGCAAGCCGCTGGCCTCGCCCGTCGTCGGCATCGCCGCCACCCCGGTCGCCCCGGCGGCGCCCGGCGGCACGTCGACACCGGCGGGCAAGGGCTACTGGCTGGTGGCGAAGGACGGCGGGATCTTCAGCTTCGGGGACGCCCAGTTCTACGGCTCGACCGGGGCGATGCACCTGAACGCCCCCATCGTGGGCATGGCGGCCACGCCCGACGGCAAGGGCTACTGGCTCGTCGCCGCCGACGGCGGGATCTTCACCTTCGGGGACGCCCACTTCTACGGCTCGACCGGGGCGATGCACCTGAACGCCCCCATCGTGGGCATGGCGGCGACGCCGGCCGGGGGCGGCTACTGGCTGATGGCCAAGGACGGCGGGATCTTCACCTTCGGGGATGCCGCCTTCATGGGGTCGGACGGCGGCAAGCCGCTCAATGGTCCGGTGCTGGGCGGTGCCGCGGTCGGCGTGACCGGGTCGGCGTAGCGCGCTGGGCCTGACGGGGTCGGCGTACGCGGTGGGCCTGGTGCGGTCAGCCTGAGGGGATCGGCGCGCTCAGCCGACGCCAGGTCGCTTCAGCGCCTGCTGGACCGCCGACCGTGCGCACGCCCCCGTCCGCGCGCATGCCGATTCCGACGCTCAGCGGCTCAGGGAGCGTCCTCCCACCACCACGCGAGCCCGCTCACGCCCGGACCGGTGTGGAGCATCATCGGCGGGGACAGCTCGGCGACAAAGGAGGTGGCCGGGACGACGTGCCGACGGACGATGTCGAGCAGGCGGTCGGCCGATCCGCGCTCGTGCCCGTGGAGCGCGGCGAGATGCAGGTGATGGCGCCGCAGGCCGTGGGGCTGGAGGTCGTGCGCCTCGCGGACGATCTCCCGGGCGACCCGCCGCTCGGCCGCGGGCAGGCCGAAGGCCGGTCGCATCCGGCGAACGGCGCCGTCCCGCACTTCGAAGAGCGGCCGCACGCCGACCCGGCCGGTGGCGGCCACCACTCCCGGGACCCGCCCGGACCGGGCCAGCTCGTCCAGCTGTGCGATCAGCGCCACGAGCCGCACCTGTCGGGACACCTCGGACGCTCTGGCGGCGACCACGGCGAGCGGGTCGCCGCCCGTCGCGCTCCGGAACGCGGCCTGCGCCACGAGACCCTGGCCGACGGTGGCGGTCCGGCTGTCCAGCACCTCGACCCGGTGGCCGCCCGCACGAGCGGATGTCGCCGCCAGGCGGGCGGCGCCAAAGGCGGCCGAGAACGCCGACGCGACCGTGAGCACGAGGACGCCGTTCCCGCGGTCCGCCTGCTCGATCGCCTCGAGGAAGGCGCCCGGGGACGGTGCGGCGGTTCCCGGGTGCCCGGCGGCACCACGGGCGGCGGGGCTCGCTGCCGGCGTGCTGCCGTCCTCACGTTGCAGGGGCACGACGCGCACGGCATCGCGCAGCTCACGGGGGAGGGAGACCCCGCCGTCGCAGACGATGCCGACGGTCACGCGGTCCGGGTCGCGCGCTGCGCGCTCTCGACCGCAGTCAATTCGCCGAGCGCCTCCGTGGGACTCCGGATCGACCTGCGCGCCGCGGCCAGCGCCGCGGCCAGCGCCGCGGTCAATCGCCGACGAGGTTGATGACCGCGTGCTCGAGGTGTCCGGCGAGGTCGCGGCGCAGCTCGGATCGGTCGCGCCGCGTGGCCGCAACGGCGTGCGTTCCGCTCGAGTGGTGGCCCAGCGCCGACTGGGCGCGGTAGCGCAGCGAGCCGCGACCCGACCGGCGCGGGAGCTGCAACTCCGCCTCGACCGAGCCCACCGGCGTCACGACGGTCGCCTCCCCGTCGCTGAGCAACGCCTCCACCGCAGGCTCGACGAGCCTGCTGATCCGGGGCTCGACCACGGCCACCGGGCTGTCGGGCGCGACCTCGACCGCCTCCAGGCCCGGATTGCCGACCAGTGCGCGCACGAGGGCGACCGAGCCGCCCACGTAGGTCCAGGCGAGGTCGATCTCGCTGGCCACGCACCATCCCCGGTCCTCCGGCCACCAGAGGTTGGCCGTCTGATGGCGCGGGCGCTCGCCCCACTGCACCAGCGCGCACTCCACCGGACCGCGGTAGAGGAGGTAGCTGCGATGGGGCAGCTCCACGCGCGGGCCGTGGCGGACCGCTGCCGGGATCGGGTCGTCCGCCGTCGCGACCGCTTCGCTCTCGCCGTCCGCGTCGCCGCTCGTCAGGGGAACGCCGGTCCAGCCGTAGCCGTCCCACAGGCAGAACCAGCAGTCCTCGGGCGTCCGGGTGTGCCGCCGCACCACGGCGCACAGCGACCGGGCATCCGCCACCGCCAGGCTTCCCTGGCACGGACCTTGACCCGACCACGGCGGGGTGGCGGCAACCGGCTCCTGCGGGATGGCGACGGCGTGGAACGGCGCCTCGGGCTCCATCGGGCATCCGCTCCAGGCGGCGACGTCGCGCCAACGGATGAGCCGGCGTCCGCCCGGCGTCGCGTCCTTTGCCGGGTGCAGGACGCGGGCGTAGGCGTCGAAGCCGGCCGGCACGACGTCGGTCACCGTGTTCTTGGAGTGGTCGCCGAGCCGGTCCGCCAGCCAGCGGGTGTGGTCGACGGCGGTGCTCCACGCCAGGTCCTCGAGAAGCGGCATCGCCTTATGCTCGCATCACCGGGCAGCACGGCGTGGGATCTCGCCCGCACCCCGGTCGCCGGCGTGCGGGGGCGGCCGCCACCGGCGCGACGGCGGCCCGATGGGAGGATGGGGCATGGAGAGCGCCGAGCAACGCGCCGTCCGCCACCGGCGGCGGACGACGTTCGGCCAGATCGCCGAGCGGTACGACCGCTACCGGCCCGGGTACCCCGCCGGGCTCGTGGACGCCCTCGTCGCCACGGCTCGGCTCGGCCCTGGTGGCTCGGTGCTCGAGATCGGGTGCGGGACCGGCCAGCTGACGGGCTTGCTGCGCGACCGCGGCTTGCGCGTCACGGCGCTCGACGTGAGCGCGCCCATGGTCGACGTGGCCCGGCAGAGGGTCGCGGGCGGAGGCGTGTCCTTCCATGTGTCGTCGTTCGAGGAATTCCCGGCGGAGGCGGCCTCGTACGACCTCGTCGTGAGCGCCGACGCCTTCCACTGGGTCGACCCGGAGGTCCGCTACACCAAGACGCAGGACGCGCTCCGTCCCGGGGGCTGGCTCGCGGTGATCGCGTGCGACGACAGCTACGACGAGCCGCTCCAGGGGGTGGTGGAGCGCATGTGGATCGCTCGGAGCGAGCACGGCAGTGCCTGGTTGCGGACACCGAAGCCCACCGTGGCGGACGAGATGCGGGCGAGCGGCCGGTTCGGCACCGTCGTCGAGGCGGTCTACGAGTGGGGGCTGACCCGCTCGCCGGACGAAGTGGTCGGGCTCGAGACGACGCGGGCGACGGCACTGGGGTGGGGCCCGGACGGCGCCCGCCAGTTCGCCCGCGAGCTTCGGGCGCGCATCGGCGACGTGCGGGCCGTGCAGCTGACCCGGCGCGCCCACCTCGCCATGGCCGAGCGGCCGGCGACGCCCGCCGGCGGTTGACACCGGCAGGGTCGCCGACGATACTTAGCCTTATGGCTAAGGAAACCGTGCTCGCCACCTACCGGGTCCGTGCGGAGGAGGAGGAGCGGTTCACCGAGCTGCTGGCGACGCACTGGGACACGCTGCGACGGCTCGAGCTCGTGACGGACGAGCGGGCCGCGGTGTACCGGAGCGTCGACGAGCCACCCACCTACGTCGAGATCTTCACCTGGGTCGAGGGCGGCTTCGACAAGGCGCACGACCATCCGGACGTGCTCACGGTGTGGGAGGCCATGGGCCGGCTGCTCGAGCCGCGCGACGGGCAGCTCATGTGGGAGTTCCCGCACTTCCTGCCGGTCGCGATCGGGGGGTGAGCCCCAAGCCCAAGGGGCTCGCCGACCTCGAGGCGCTGGAGAAGGTCTTCGCCGCCCTGGCACACACGTCACGCCGGTCCATCCTCCTCGTGCTGCACGTGCGCGGCGGCTCGATGACGTCGAGGGAGATCGCCGAGCGCTTCGACTGCGCGTGGCCGACCGTCACCCGCCACCTCGGGGTCCTCGAGGACGCCGGGCTGGTCCATGTCGAGCGCCGGGGACGCGAGCGCCGGTACACGCTGGACACCGGCCGGCTCGTCGGCGTGGCCGGTGGGTGGCTCCGCCGCTTCGGGCCGCCGGGCGACGCCGGCCGGCGGCCGGAGCAGGTTGCGCGTGCCACCGGTTCGACCCCGGCCGTGCAGGCTCCCCAGGTGCCAACGCTGCAACGGGGAGCGCGGGACCGTGGGCGACGGGGGTGACCAAACCGGCGGTGAAACGGGCAGTAAGAAGAGCGCGGCGCGGGCACAAAGGAGAGGTCGAGCACAGGGAGGTCGGGTGATGGAGACGATGCGCACAGACCGGGTCGCGAACCCCGAGTTCGCGGTGGTGGTGCGGGGGTACGACCGGGCGCAGGTGGACGAGTACCTCGGCGAGCTCTTGGCGTGGTTGTCCGAGGCGGAGCGCCGCATCCTGGCCACCGACGAGGCCAACGAGGCGCTCCGGCGCGAGATCGTCCAGCTCCGGGCCACGGCCGCCTCGCTCGAGGAGCGGGCCGGCGTGCCCGGGCCCCAGTCGCTGAACGCATTCAGCGAGCGGATGAACCAGGTCATGCAGTCGGCGGTGGAGGCGGCGAACGAGCTCCGCTCCCAGGCGGAGCGGGAAGCCAACGAGCGGCGGGACGCCGTCGCGGCGGAGGTCGAGCGGATGCTCGAGCGGGCGAAGACCGAGGCCCGGGAGATCCTGCGCCGCGCCCGGGCCAAGGAGCGCGACCTGGAGGAGAGCATCGTGGCGCTGTCCGAGCGCCGGTCGGCCGCGGTCGAGCAGCTGGGCCGGCTCCACCTCCAGCTGTCGGAGGTCCTGGCCAGGCCGGAGGCCGCACTGGCCGTCGGGCCGGGGACCGAGGGCGGGACCGCCCCGCAGGGCTCCGCCGCGGTGGCGGCGGCGGAGCAGCCCGCCCTGCCGGAGGCTGCCGCCGACCAGACCGCCGTCCTCGACAGGTCGGACCCTGCGGGGATGACCCAGACCCTGCCGGCGGTGCACGCCGAGCCCGTCGCCACATCGGAGCCCACGATGGTGCAGTACCCCGAGCACGACCGCCGCGGCGGCCGGGGGGGACCGCGCTGAGCGAACGGCCCCGGCTGCCGGCGGCGGAGCGGCTCCGGCCTCAGCTGCCGACGGCGCAGCCGCTGCCGGTCGCCTCGGCGGCCGACCACCACCCCGACACCGGCGTCTCGGGGAAGAAGTCGCCGCTGGCCGGGTCCTGGCGGTAGGGCACGGGCGGCTCGGCACCGGCGGCGAGCTCGGCCACGGCCGCGAGCAGCGCGGCCACGTCGTCGTGCGTGGTGCCCAGGCCGGCGCTGGCGCGGACCGCACCGGGGATCTCGCGGTGGTCGCCTGCAAGGACGCGGGCGCGCACGCCGGCCGAGTTGGCGCAGCCGAGGAGCCGCATCAGGTAGGGGTGGGCGCAGAAGCAGCCGTGGCGGACGCCGATGCCCCATTCGGCGGCCAGGCGGGCGGCCACCAGGCCGTGGTGCATGCCCTGGACCGTGAAGGTGGCCACCGCCAGCGTCTCGGTCGCGGGTCGGGGCCCGAGGAGCCGCACGCCCTCGATGGCCGCCAGCCCGCGGCGCAGCTCGGCGGCGAGCGCCGACTCGTGGGCGTGCATGGCGTGCCAGCCGAGCCGCTCCATGTCCGCCAGCGCCGCTCCCAGCGCGACGGCACCGACCACGTTGGGTGACCCCGCCTCCTCCCGCTCGGGCGGCGGGCTCCAGACGACGTCGTCGAGGTCCACCAGCGCCACCGCCCCACCGCCCATGAGGAAGGGGAGGCCGGAGGCGAACGTCTCCCTCGGGCCGATGAGGGCGCCGCCGCCGAAGGGGGCGTAGAGCTTGTGGCCGCTGAACGCCACGTAGTCGGGCCCGGCGGGGAGAGGGCGGTGCGGTGCCAGCTGCGCCGCGTCGAGCACGACCGGCACCCCGCGCTCGTGGGCGGCCTCGCAGATCGCCTCGATCGGCGGCAGCCACCCGGTGACGTTCGACGCCCCCGTGATGGCGAGCACCTTTGGACGGGGCTCGGCGTCCAGGCCGGCCACCACGGCGTCGAGCTCGAAGGTGCCGTCGATGCCGCACTCCACGAACCGCTGGCGCGCCACCCGGGCCCACGGCAGGAGGTTGGCGTGGTGCTCCACCACGGTGGTCAGCACCACGTCCTCGGGGGCCAGCCCGAGGCGGTAGGCGAGGAGGTTGATGGACTCGGTCGTGTTGCGGCTCATGACGGCCACGTCGGTGTCCGCGTCACGCCCGGCATGGGCCAGGACCCGCCGGCGCGCCTCGTCGTACGCCGCCGAGGCGCGGCGCGACTTGTAGCCCGCCCCCCGGTGGACGCTCGAGTAGAGGGGCAGCAGCTCGGTGACGGCCTCGGCGACCCGGGCGGACGCCGGCGTGGAGGCGGCACAGTCGAGATCCCGGTACGGGCGCTCGACGCCGTCGAGACAGGGGACCATCGTCCCGCCGCCGACCAGCTCCAGGAGCGGTGCGGCGGCCACCGCACCGTCCATCACCGCCTGCGCCCCGCCCCCGGGGCTGGAGGTGCCGCCGGGAGAGGGATCGGCGGGCGACGGGTTCGGGGCGGCGAGCACACCTCCAGCCTACGGACCCCTCCGAGCCTCCGGCCATCGTCGCCGGACCCGCCCGAGCTGTCGCCGCCGGACCGGTCCCCGTCCTCGGGGGCCGCACGCGCTCGGGATAGCCTGCCGTCATGTCCGCCGAGGCCCCCTGGCAACCTGGCAGCCTGCCGGGAAGCTCTGCCGCCCCGTGGACCGCCGGTGCGCCCGACGCCGGAGCCGCCCTCGACGTGGCCGGGGCGACCGGGGCGACCGGAATGACCGGCACCGCCGACGCCGAGGAGTACCGCTCGCTGCTGGACTCGGCGCGACAGGTGCTCGACCGGGTGGACCGTGCGCTCGGCCAGCTCGCCGACGGCGCCTACGGACGGTGCAGCGTGTGCGGCGCAGCGATCGACGACCGCCGCCTCGAGGCCGACCCGACGGCGCTGCACTGCGCCGAGCACGCCGCCGCGCCGCTCGGGTAGCGCCGCCGCGCCGCTCGGGTAGCGCCGCCGCGCCGGCGGAGTCAGCCGGCCTGCTGGCCGGTCGGTCCGGGCACCACCGGGTGGACCTCGATGGGGGAGCATCCCGGAAGGCCCATCGCCACCTTGGTCGAGTGCGTCGATGTGGGCGGGGTGACGAGCAGGGAGTGGTACGTCGGGCAGGAGGTCTCGGTGCCGGTGGGCATGTCCGTCCCCTCCGCCAGTGCGCTCGCCACCCCGTGGGGCTGCAGCACCACCAGCGGCGGTGCCGCCGACGAGGAGCTCAGTCCGCCCAGGTACCCCTGCGGCGTCCGCTCCGCCTGGACCGCCTGGGCGCCTGTTGTGCTCAGCCCGGCCACGCCGGGGTAGCCCTGGAGCGAGCAGGTGGAGGTCCCGACGTTCTCGAAGAGGATGGCCCCGCCCTCGTGGCCCAGCCCGGCGCCCTGCTGCCCGGCGGAGACCTGCAGCTGGGCGGCGGTGCACCGGGAGAGCGACGCCACGGTGGTCGTCGTGGTGGTGGAGCTCGGCGCCGGCGCGGTGGTCGAGGGCGCCGCGCTCGTCGGGGTCGAGCGCTTGCCGTGGTGAGTGCTCGGCGACGCCGAGGGACTGCCGCACGCCGTGCAGGCGAGGGCGAGGGCGCCGGCCAGGGCGAATGGAAGGGGGGTCATCTTGCCGATGCCCGGAGACTACTGCCCGCCTGACGCGGAGAACGGGAGCCGCCGTCGGCCGGCTGGCCCCCGTTCCCGGGCTGCCGCACGACGCGTGCGGCAGCGGGCGGCGGAAGGGGGAAGGTCAGCCCTTCTTCGTCTCCCAGAAGATCGTTGTGATCTCGGCGATCTGGTCGAGGAGCCGCTGACCGACCGCCACGTCGTTGGTCTTCTTGGCCTCGCCCGCCGACTTCGTGGCCTTCCAGAACAGGTCGTGGAGCTGCGGGTACTTCTCGAGGTGCTCCGGCTTGAAGTAGTCGGTCCACAGCACCCACAGGTGGTGCTTCACGAGGTCGGCGCGCTGCTCCTTGATCATCGTCGCCCGGATCCGGAACTCCTGGTCGTCCGATGCGTTGTGCTTCTCCTGGATCGCCTTGACCGACTCGGCCTCGATGCGGGCCTGCGCCGGGTCGTAGACCCCGCACGGCAGGTCGCAGTGGGCGAAGGCCGTCGCGGGCCGCAGGACGCGGTCCACCGTGGTGAGCGCTCGGTCGAGCATGCGCATGTGGGGGCTCCTTCCCATTGCCGGCAGAGGGGGCTGCCGATCATGAAGAGTGGGGAAATGCACGTCGGCGCCACACTACCGAGTGCGCTCCGCGGGCGGTACCGGGGGGTCGCCGCTGCCCCGCCGCCCGCCGTGGGGCTGCCGGCGCTCACGGCGGCGCTCATGGCGGCGCTGGTGGCGGTGGCGGCGCTGGCGCTGGTGCTCCGCCGGGTCGTGGTGCAGGGGGAGAGCATGCGCCCTGCCCTGGCGCCGGGGGACCGGCTGCTCGTGGTGCGCGTGCCCCCCTGGGTGCAGCTCGCCCCGGGTGCGGTCGTGGCGGCTCCCGACCCGAGGGACCGCCGCCGGCTGCTGGTGAAGCGGGTGGCCGCGGTGGAGCCGGGCGGCCGGGTGGTGCTGCACGGCGACAACCCGGGTGCCAGCACCGACAGCCGCACCTTCGGGCCGTTGGCGCGCCGGGCGGTGTGGGGTGTCGCCTGGTACCGCTACGCCCCTCCCGAGCGCGCCGGGCGGCTCCGCCCGCCCGAGCGCCCGGGGCCTACGACGGAGGGGGGCGACGTCACGGCAGCGTGCGACCCCCGGTGAACGGACGTACACTGCGCTCCGACCAGGGCCCGCCGTGGGCCTCCGAGGGGGAGAGCCGAGCCGGGGCGGAGATGGCGAACGACTTTGCCTTCGATGTCGTCGACGTGGCGGGCGTGCGCGTCATGGCGCTGCATGGCCAGCTCGACCTGGTCAACGCCGACCGGGTGCGGGACGCCATCGTCCAGATGGACGGCTCGCCGGTGGTGGTCGACCTGAAGGGGCTGTGGTTCCTCGACTCGAGCGGGATCGCCGCCCTCCTGGAGGCTCGCCGGACGGTCACCGAGGCGGGGAGGGAGTTCCAGCTCCGCGGGGCCCAGGGGATCGTGCTGCGGGCGCTCGAGGTGACGGGTCTCGCCCATCTCCTGTCGGACTGACGTTCGCTCCAACGGCGATGAGGGTCGGTACGCTGCAGAAATGGCGCGCGACCCGGTCGAACGCTGGCACGACCTCGGGTCCTTCATCCGCGAGCAGCGCTCGACGGCCCGGCTGTCGCTGCGGCGGCTCTCCGAGCTGGCGGGGATCTCGAACCCGTACCTGAGCCAGATCGAGCGGGGCCTGCGGCGGCCCTCGGCCGACATCCTCCAGCAGATCGCCAAGGCGTTGCGGATCTCGGCCGAGACGCTGTACGTCCAGGCCGGGATCCTCGACCCCCCGGCGGAGACCCCCGACCTGGTCCGCCAGATCCTGGCCGACCCGCACATCGGGGAGAGCCAGAAGCAGGCCCTGGTGGAGATCTACCTCTCGTTCCGGCAGGCGCACGCCCGCGGTGACAGCGGCGGGCCCGACCGGCCCGACGCCGGCGGTCCCGACCGGCCCGACGCCGGCGGTCCCGACCGGTCCCCGGCCGGCGCACCGGGGCCCGCGACCGGGGGAGGCCCGGGGACCGCCCACTAGGCTGCAGCCCGCATGCGCCGGCTCGCCGTGCTGTCCTTTCACACCTCGCCCCTGGCCCAGCCGGGCACGGGCGACGGGGGCGGGATGAACGTCTACGTCCGCGAGCTGGCTGCCGCCCTGGCCCGCTCGGGCGTCTCGTGCGACGTGTTCACCCGCTGCTACGCGCCGGGACTGCCCGAGGTGATCGACGTCGAGCCCGGCCTGCGGGTCCACCACGTCCCGGCGGGGCCGAAGGCGCCCGTCGCCCGCGAGGCCCTCCCCGAGCTGGTGGGGGAGTTCACCGAGCGGGTGCTCGACGGGATGGCCCGCGAGGCCGAGCAGCCCCGGCTCGACGAGGAGGCCGGCCCCTTCGAGGCGGTGCACGCCAACTACTGGCTGTCGGGAGTGGCGGGTCACGCCATCAAGCACGAGCTGGACCTGCCGCTCGTCTCCACGTTCCACACCCTGGACCGGGTGAAGGCCGAGCTCGTGCCCGAGGAGGTGGAGGCGGACATGCCCCACCGCCGGGCCGAGGCGGAGGCGGCGATCATCGCCTGCTCGGACGCCATCCTCGCGTCCTGCACCGTGGAGGCCGAACAGATCGTGGACCTCTACGACGCCGACCCGGACCGGATCCGGGTGGTGGCGCCGGGTGTCGACCACGCCTTCTTCGGCCCCGGGTACCGACCGCAGGCCCGCCGGGCGCTCGGCCTGCCGGTGGACGGGACGCTCCTCCTCACGGTCGGGCGCATCCAACCGCTCAAGGGCATCGACGTGGCCGTCCGGGCACTGGCCGAGCTGGCGGCCGACGGTGAGGCGGCGCCGGGCGCGCCGTACCGGCTGGTGATCGTGGGCGGCCCGAGCGGGCCCCACGGCGAGGAGGAGCACCGGCGGTTGTGCCGGCTGGTCCGGGACCTGTCGGTGGCCGGGCAGGTCACCATGGTGCCCCCCCAGCCCCACGAGCTCCTGTCCTCGTACTACCGGGCCGCCGACGTCTGCCTCGTGCCCAGCCGGTCGGAGTCGTTCGGCCTGGTCGCCCTGGAGGCGGGGGCCTGCGGCACGCCGGTGGTGGCCTCGGCGGTCGGCGGGCTCTCCACCCTGGTGGACGACGGGCGCACCGGCTTCCTCGTCGACCCCTCCGACCCCGCGGCCGTGGCCGCGTCGGTGCGGCGCATCGTGGCCGAGCCGCTGCTGGCGGAGCGCCAGTCGACGGCGACGGTGCTGCGGGCCCGGCGCTACACCTGGCGGGAGGCGGCCGATCGCCTGCGCGCCATCCACGACGAGCTCCTCTCCGGCTGCCTGGTCGAGTGCTCGTGAGCCGCCGGGCGCGCTGACATGCCCCGCGTCGACCTCGCCGGGGGTGACCAGATCGCCCAGCTGGTGGAGCGCGTCGACGCCTGGGTCGAGCGGGAGCGCTCCCCCGAGGGCACCTTCGGGCTGGTGGCGGCCGAGCGCCAGGACGTGACCGACCGGACGGCGTCGCACCGGTGGTACCTGCGGTTCCGGGGCG
This sequence comes from Actinomycetes bacterium, assembly GCA_021791845.1. Taxonomy (GTDB): domain Bacteria; phylum Actinomycetota; class Acidimicrobiia; order Acidimicrobiales; family RAAP-2; genus JAJYVT01. Next base: position 24,938 of record JAJYVT010000034.1, read on the forward strand.
AGGAGAAGGACTTCATCACCGTCTGGCTGACCCTGCACCAGCGGACCCTGCACCACGAGGCCCAGTTCATGCCGGCGCCGGAGGAGCACCAGGTCGAGGTCTTCCAGTACCTCATGCGCCGGAACGCCGATCTCTACGGCATGGCCTTCAGCCTCGGCCCGGAGGACGCGGTGTACCTGGTGGGGCGGGTGCCGGCCGCCCTCGTCGACGACGACGAGCTGGACCGCATCGCCGGCTCCTCCATCGTGTACGTGGACGACCACTACCCGACGGCCATGACCCTCGGCCACCCTGCCGTCTACCGCCGCCGGCCCCGCCGGCGCTGAGCGCCCCGGGGTGGGCCGACGCCCCGCGCTCGGCCCCCTCCGTCGGCACTACCGTCTGGCAATGGCACCTGAGCTGCTCGTTGTCGGGGGTGGTCGCATGGGCGGGGCGCTCGCCAGCGGCCTTGTGACCGGGGGAGCGTGGGCGGTCGAGGACGTGGCGGTGGTCGAGCCGGACCCCGGCCGGCGGGCCGCGCTGGCGACGGCCGTCCCGGGGCTCGCGGTGGTCGAGACGCTGGCACCGGGCCTCGTCGCCGAGGGCACCGACGCGGTGCTCGCGGTCAAGCCCGACATGGCCGAGGTCACCTGCCACGCGCTCGAGGCCGTGGGCGTCCGGCGGGTGCTGTCGATCGTGGCCGGCATGACCTCGGGCCGGCTCGAGGCCAGCCTCGGCGCCGGCGCCGTCGTGGTGCGGGCCATGCCGAACACGGCCGCCCTGGTCGGGGCGGCCGTCAGCGCCATCTCGGGCGGCAGCAACGCCCACGCCGCCGACCTCGAGTGGGCCGAGCGCGTGCTCGGAGCGGTGGGGTCCGTGGTCCGGGTGCCCGAGCGGTACCAGGACGCCGTCACCGCCGTGTCCGGCTCCGGCCTGGCGTACCTGTTCCTGGTGGTCGAGTCCCTGGTCGAGGCGGGCGTGCTGGCCGGGCTGCCCCGGGAGCTGGCGACGACGCTCGCCACCGAGACGGCGCGCGGGGCCGGCCTGCTCCTGGCGGAGACGGGCGAGCGCCCCGAGGAGCTCCGGGCCGGCGTGACCTCGCCGGGCGGGACGACGGCGGCCGCGCTGCGTGCGCTCGAGGCCCGGGCGGTCCGGTCCGCCTTCATCGAGGCCGTGCTCAGCGCGGTGGAGCGTTCCCGCAGCCTCGGCCGTTGAGCGCCCCGGCCGGCGGCGGGCCCGATCGGGCCGGAGCCTCCGTCCCACGAACCGGGCCGTCTCGGCCGGGGTCCGGGGTATAGGGGGAGGGCCGTCCCACTTTCGCCGCCGCCCCCGGAGGCGTACAGTCGAAGTTGCGGAGGAGAAGTCGAGCACCATGTCCCAGCCAATCGAGCACGCCAGCCGCCTGCTGACCGTGGGGGAGGTCGCTGCCGCGCTGCGCGTCTCCACCATGACCGTGTACCGGCTCATCAATGCCGGTGAGCTGCCGGCCGCCCGCATCGGTCGGTCCTTCCGGGTGCGCACCGAGGACCTCGACCGCTACCTCGCCGACCGGTTCACCAAGGCCGGTTGAGCGGGAACCTGCACAACGTCGGCGAGGACCACCCGCCGACCGTCTTCTTCCTGTCCGACTACGGACTGGCCGACGAGTTCGTCGGGGTCGTCCACGCCGTCGCCCACCGCCTCGTGCCGTCCGTCGTCGTCGTCGACCTGACCCACGGCCTCCCGCCGTTCGACGTGCGGGCCGGCGCGGCCGCCCTGGAGCGCTCGGTCCCGCATCTCGGGCCGGGCTGCGTCCTGGCCGTCGTGGACCCCGGCGTCGGCGGCTCCCGTCGGGGCGTGGCCGTGCAGGCGGCCGACGGCCGGTGGTTCGTGGCGCCCGACAACGGGCTGGTGCTGCCGGCGGTCGAGGCGTGCGGCGGGGTCCGTGCCGCCGTCGCCCTGACCAAGCCCGACGGCGTCCCGGCCACCTTCGACGGTCGCGACGTCTTCGCCCCGGCGGCGGCCGCGCTCGCGGCCGGGGAGGGGCCCGAGGGGCTGGGTGCGCCGGTGCCCGCCGACGAGCTGGTGCGGCTCGCCCCGCTGCCCCCGCCCGCCGTCGAGACGGGGCCGGACGGGCGCCGGCTGCTGCGCACCGAGGTGGCCTGGGTGGACCGGTTCGGCAACGTCCAGCTGGGCGTCCCGGGCACCGAGGGGCCGCCGCTGGCAGCGGGCGGGGCGCCGCCCGCTCCTGAGGCGACCGTCCGCATCTTCGAGCTCGACGGCGGCGCCACCCCCGACGGCGCGCTCGAGCCCGGTCCCGTGGCCCAGTTCCGGGTCCGCCGGGTCCCCACCTTCGGCGCCCTGGCCACGGGCGAGGTCGGCCTCCTCTCCGACGCCAACGGCCGGCTCGCCGTCGTCGTGCGGGAGGGATCGGCGGCCATGGTCACCGGGGCGGTGGAAGGGGCGGCGGTCGAGCTCGAGTGGTGACGGCGCGAGCCCCTGCCGTACGCTGCTCCGGGTGGTAGGCGACGCCCGCGCATCCCGGCCGAGGCGGATCCCCGAGGCCACGATCGTCCGCCTCCCCGTCTACCAGCGCATCCTGGCCGAGCTGTTGCGCAGCGGGGTGACCACCGTCTCCTCGGAGGAGCTGGCCACCCGGGCACGGGTGAACGCGGCCAAGGTCCGCAAGGACTTCTCCCACTTCGGGTCGTTCGGCACGCGCGGCACCGGCTACGACCCGGCCCTCCTCGTCTCCCAGATCGACCGGGCCCTGGGCGCCGACCGGGAGTGGCCGGTCGTGATCGTCGGGATCGGGAACCTCGGCCGCGCCCTCGCCAACTCGGACGGCTTCTCCTCCCACGGCTTCTGCATCGCCGGCCTGTACGACGTGGACCCCGCGGTCGTGGGGAGCCGCATCGGCGACCTGACCGTCCGCCACCTCGACGAGCTGGCTGCGGCAGCCGGGCAGCAGGACCGACCGGCCATCGGCGTCGTCGCCACGCCGCCGTCGGCGGCCCAGACGGTCGCCGACGTCCTGGTGGCCGCGGGCGTCTCCTCGATCCTCAACTTCGCTCCCCGCGTGCTGAACGTGCCCGCCGACGTCCTCGTCCGCTACGTCGACCTCTCGATCGAGCTGCAGGTCATGAGCTTCTTCCTGTCCCGCCGCGACGACGAGTCGCTCGCCGAGGCGGACGGCGCCGCCCCGATCGGCACCGGGGGCGGGCCGGTCGGCGTCTCCCAGCGTGGCGGGCCGCCCGACCGGCGCCCCGACCCGCCGCCGTCGTAGCGTGGAGCGGCAGGGCCCACCAGGTGCGGGGCTGCATCCCGCCGCCGCATGCCGTGCCCCTGCCCGGCCGCCGTATCCTGGCAGTCCCGGGGAGAGCTGAGGAGGCTGCCGCCCGTTGTCCGTCGTCGTCGTAGGCATCGAACACCAGCAGGCGCCGCTGGACGTGCTCGAGCGGGTCGCCATGAGCGACGCCGAGGTCGCCAAGACCCTGGGCACGCTCGCCTCGTGGGACAACGTCCACGAGGTGGTGGTGCTCTCGACCTGCCTGCGGACCGAGCTCTACGTGGTCGTCGACCGCTTCCACGACGCCGTCGACGACATGTGGGAGCTCCTGGCCGACCGGGCCGGCATCCCAGTCGCCGAGGTGCAGGAGTGCACCGCCGTCCGGTTCGACGACGACGTGGCCACCCACCTCTTCTCCGTGGCGGCCGGGCTCGAGTCGGCGGTGCTGGGCGAGGGCGAGGTCCTGGGCCAGGTTCGCCGGGCGTGGGAGCGGGCCCGCGGCGAGCGGGCCAGCGGCCCGGTGCTCGCCGAGCTCTTCCGCTCGGCGGTGCAGGCGGGCAAGCGGGTCCGGGCCGAGACCGCCATCGCACGGGGCACGACGTCGTTCGCCTACGCCGCGGTCGAGCTGGCCGAGGCCCGGCGACCGGGGGGGCTGACCGGTGCGGCGGTCACCGTGGTGGGGGCCGGCGAGATGGGCGGCGGCGTGGCGCGGGCCCTGGGCCAGCTCCCTCCCGACCGCCGTCCGAGCCGGGTCACGGTGGTGAACCGCAGCCGGGAGCGAGGGCGGCGGTTGGCGGCGTCGGTCCCGGGGCCGCTCGCCGCCGGCGCCGTGGGCACGGAGAACCTGGCCGAGGCCCTGGCCGCCGCCGACGTCGCCTTCACCGCGGTGGAGGCGGCGGGGTCCCACCTGGTGCCGGCGGCGATGCTGCTGGCGCAGCCGGCGGGGCCGGCGCAGCCGGCGGGCAGCGGCCGGGAGCGCCCGATCCTCGTGGTCGACCTCGGGGTGCCCCGCAACGTCGAGCCGGCGGCGGCGGCCGTCGACGGGGTGACCCTGCTCGACATGGACGACCTGCGCTCGGCGGTCGGCCAGGCCATCGACGAGCGGCGGGCCGAGGCGGCGCTGGCGGACGCCATCGTGGCCGAGGAGCTGGCTCGCTACCGGGGGGCCGCCCGGGCCCGAGGCGCGGGGCCGGTGATCGCCGCCCTCCGGTCCCGGATGGAGGACCTCCGGGCCGCCGAGCTCGAGCGCCGCCGGGCCCAGCTCGGCGAGCTGTCGCCGGAGGCCTGGCGCCAGGTGGACGAGGCCACCCGGGCCGTGCTGGCCAAGGTGCTCCACGACCCTTCCGTCGTGCTGCGGGAGAGCGCGGGCACGCCTCGCGGGGAGCGGCTGGTCGAAGCGCTGCGCGCCCTCTTCGGGCTTTGAGCCGGCACGGGGGCGCCGGTGATGCCCGGTCCCAGTCGTCGCACGGCGTCTCGATGAGGACCCCGGCGCCGGCCACCGGCCCGGTGCCGGGCGTGCTCCGGCTCGCCACCCGCGGGTCGCCGCTCGCCCTCGTCCAGGCGCGGATCGTGACCCGGCTGCTGCACTCGGTGCGTGCCGGCGTGCGGGTGGAGGAGGTGGTCGTGCGGACCGAGGGCGACCGTCGCCCCGACGCCGACCTCGACCGGATCGGCGGCCAGGGCGTCTTCGTGAAGGAGGTCCAGGCGGCCGTCCTCGACGGTCGGGCCGACGTGGCGGTGCACTCGGCCAAGGACCTGCCGCCCGCCACCCCCCCGGGCCTCCTCCTCGCCGCCGTGCCGGCCCGCGCCGACGCCCGGGACGCCCTCGTGGGGCGGGCGCTCGACGACCTGCCGCCCGGCGCCGTGGTCGGGACCGGCTCGCCCCGGCGGCGGGCGCAGCTGGCCAACCTGCGACCGGACCTGACCTTCGTGGGGCTGCGCGGCAACATGGCCACGCGCGTCGAGCGGGCCACCACGGGCGCCGTGGACGCCGTCGTGGCCGCCGCCGCCGCCCTCGACCGGCTCGGCTGGGGGGACCGGGTGGCGGAGCGGCTGTCGGTCACCCGCTGCCTTCCCCAGGTCGGCCAGGGCGCGCTGGCCCTCGAGTGCCGGGAGGACGACGAGGACGCCCGGACGCTGCTCGAGGCCGTCGACGACCGCCGCGCCCACCGGGAGGTCGTGGCGGAGCGCGCCTTCCTCGGCGCCCTGGGGGCGGGCTGCACCGTGCCCGTGGCCGGATGGGCGGAGCCGGGTGACGGGCCGCTGCGGCTGCACGGGATGATCGCCAGCGGCGACGGGCGGGTGGTGGTGCGCGGCTCGCTGGAAGGCGACGACGCCGAGGCGCTCGGCGTCGCGCTCGCCCGCCATCTGGTGACCGGTGGAGGGGCGTCGGCGGTGGAGGGGTGGTCGATCGCCGTGGGCGCGCCCGGGCCGTGAGCGGGCCGCTCGCCGGCGTCTCGGTCGTCGTCACCCGGCCGCGCCACCAGGCCGGCGCCCTGTCGGCGGCGCTCGGCGCCGCCGGCGCCGGCGTGGTCCTCCTTCCCGTCACCGAGATCGCCGAGCCGGAGGACGCAGGGGCGGCGCTCGACCGGGCCCTCGCCGGCCTCCCCGGCTACGCCTGGGTCGTGTTCACCTCTGCCAACGCCGTGCACCGCACCATGGCCCGCCTGCGCGACGCCCGGGCCCTCGGGCCCGTGGGCGTGGCCGCGGTGGGCGCGGCGACCGCCGGGGCGCTGGCAGAGCACCGCATCGCCGCCGATCTCGTCCCCGAGCGCGCCGACGCCGCCGGGCTGGCCGAGGCGTTCCCCCTCGCCGTCGAACCGGGGGCGAGGGTCCTCTTCCCCGCCGCCGCCGGCGCCGGGCCGGCGCTGGCCCGGGGCGTGGCCGCCAAGGGCTGGGCCGTCGACCGGGTGGACGCCTACCGCACGGTGCCCGCCCCCCCGCCCCCGGCGGGGATGGTGGCCAAGCTGGAGGCGGCCGACGCCGTGATCTTCGCCTCGCCCTCGGCGGTGGACGCCTACCGTGCCGTCCGGGTGGCCGGCCGCCCGCTCCCGGTGCCCCCGACCGTCGCCTGCATCGGCCCGGCGACGGCCGCCGCCGCCCGCGCCGCCGGGCTGACGGTCGGCGCCGAGGCCGCCTCGCCGTCACCGGGCGCGCTGGTGGACGCCCTCGTCCGGCGGCTCGCCCCGCCGGGCGCGCCGTAGGCTGGGGCACCGTGGGGTTCCCGGACCGACGCATGCGCCGGCTCCGCCGCACGCCTGCGCTGCGGCGGCTGGTGGCCGAGACGCGCCTGTCGGTGGACGACCTGATCGCACCCCTCTTCGTGCGCGAGGGCATCGAGGAGCCCGTGCCGATCCGCTCGATGCCGGGCCACGTCCAGCACACCGAGGCGTCGCTGGTGCAGGAGGTCAAGCGGCTGGCCGGCCTGGGGGTGCCGGCGGTCATGCTGTTCGGCGTCCCGGCGGCCAAGGACGCGACCGGCAGCGGGGCCTGGGACCCCGACGGCGTGGTGCAGCGCGCCCTCGCCACCCTGCGCGACGGCTTCGGCGACGACGTCGTCCTCATGGCCGACCTGTGCCTGGACGAGTACACCGACCACGGCCACTGCGGGGTGCTCTGCGGGGACGGCGCCGTGGACAACGACGCCACCCTGGAGCTGTACGGCCGGGTGGCCCGGGCGCAGGCGGATGCCGGTGCCGCCGTCGTGGCCCCGAGCGGGATGATGGACGGCCAGGTGGCGGCCATCCGCCGGGCGCTGGACGACGGCGGGCACGACAAGGTCGCGGTGCTGGCCTACGCGGTCAAGTACGCCTCGGCGCTCTACGGCCCCTTCCGCGACGCCGTGGACGTGCACATCGCCGGGGGCGGTGACCGGCGCGCCTACCAGATGGACCCGGCCAACCGCCGGGAGGCGGTTGCCGAGGTCGCCCTCGACGTCGCCGAGGGCGCCGACATGGTGATGGTCAAGCCTGCGGTCACGTACCTGGACGTCATCGCCGACGTGCGCCGGGTGGTGGACGTCCCCGTCCTCGCCTACCACGTGAGCGGCGAGTACGCCATGGTGCAGGCCGCCGCCGCCGCCGGGTGGATCGACGGGCCGGCGGTTGCCGTGGAGCAGCTGACGGCGGTCAGGCGGGCCGGGGCCGACGCCGTCCTCACCTACTTTGCCGCCGACGTCGCCGAGGCGCTCGGTGGCTGACGGCGGGCGGGGGTCGGCCGCCCCGGACGGGACCAACGCCGAGTGGTTCGAGCGGGCGGCCCGGGTGATCCCGGGCGGAGTGGACTCGCCGGTGCGCTCGTTCGCCTCGGTGGGCGGCACCCCCTTCACGGCGCACCGAGGCGAGGGCGCCTGGGTCTTCGACGTCGAGGGCACGCGCTACCTGGACCTCGTCCAGTCCTACGGCGCGCTGCTCCTCGGCCACGCCCACCCGGTCGTGGTGGACGCCGTGGCCCGGGCGGCGGCCGGCGGAAGCTCCTTCGGGATGCCGACGCCCGGCGAGGTCCTCCTGGCCGAGGCCGTGTGCGAGCGCGTGCCCGGCTGCGAGCAGGTGCGCTTCGTGTCGTCGGGCACCGAGGCGGCGATGAGCGCGGTGCGCCTCGCCCGGGGAGCCACGGGGCGCCCACGGGTGGTCAAGTTCGACGGCTGCTACCACGGCCACTCCGACGTGCTGCTCGCCGGCGGGGGCAGCGGCGTCGCCACCCTGGGCCTGCCCGGCTCGGCCGGCGT
>JAJYVT010000133.1 GCA_021791845.1 Actinomycetes bacterium
GGCCAGGTCCACGGGGGGATCGCCCAGGGCGTGGGCCAGGCCCTCTTCGAGGAGGCCGCCTACGACGAGGCGGGGAACCTGCTCACGACCACCCTGGCCGACTACCTGGTCCCGTCGGCCGCCGAGCTGCCCAGCTTCACGCTCGGCCGCACGGTGACTCCGAGCCCCTCGAACGCCCTCGGGGTGAAGGGCATCGGGGAGGCCGGCACCATCGCCTCGACCCCGGCGGTGATGAACGCCGTGGTGGACGCCCTGGCGCACCTGGGCGTCACCTCGATGGACATGCCGGTCACCCCCGAGCGGGTGTGGCGGGCCGTCCGTGCAGGGCAGTCCTCGACCACGCAGTCCTCGACCACGCAGTCCTCGACCCCAGGAGGTGGAGCATGATCCCCGCCAGCTTCGAGTACCGGCGCGCCGGGACCGTGGACGAGGCGCTGGGCTGGCTGGGCGAGGACCCCGACAGCACCAAGCTCCTCGCCGGCGGCCACTCGCTGCTCCCGCTCATGAAGCTCCGCCTGGCCACGCCGGCGGTGCTGGTGGACGTCGGACGCATCGAGGGGCTGTCCTACGTGCGCGACGCCGGCGACCACGTGGCCATCGGCGCCCTCACCCGCCACCGGGACCTCGAGGTCTCCGACGTCGCCCGCAGCGAGGTGCCCCTGCTGGCCCATGTGGCCGGCCAGGTCGGCGACCCCCAGGTGCGCCACCGCGGCACCATCGGCGGCTCGCTGGCCCACGGCGACCCGGCGTCCGACCTTCCCGCCGCCGTGCTGGCGCTCGGGGGCACGCTGGTCGTCCGGGGGCCGTCGGGCACCCGGGAGGTGCCGGCAGACGAGTTCTTCCGGGGCTTCCTCGAGACGGCGATCGGGCCGGACGAGATGCTCACCGAGATCCGCGTGCGCAAGGCGCCGAGCGGCTGGGCCTTCCAGAAGTTCAACCGGCGGGCGCAGGACTGGGCCATCGTGGGCGTGGCGGCGGTGGTCGACGGGAGTGCCCGCGTCGCCCTCGTCAACATGGGCTCGACCACGGTGCGGGCGCGGGGCGTGGAGGAGGCGCTGTCGGCGGGGGCCTCACCCGCCGATGCTGCCGCCCGGGCGGCCGAGGGGCTCGACCCGCCGAGCGACCTGCACGCGAGCGCCGAGTACCGTCAGCACCTGGCCACCGTCCTGGTGCGGCGGGCGCTCGAAGGAGCGACCGCGCCGCGTGGTTGACCGATTGGCCGGCGGCGTTCGGGGGGGTGCCGCCGGCCCGGACGAGGTGCGCGATGCCCTCCGGGTCCACGGGTACCTTGCCGACGACGGGCTGGCCACGGTCATCTTCCTCGCCCTCGCGCTCGAGCGGCCGCTGCTGCTCGAGGGGGAGGCGGGCGTGGGGAAGACCGAGGTGGCCAAGGTGCTCGCCCGGTGGCAGGGCGGGGAGCTGCTGCGCGTCCAGTGCTACGAGGGCATCGACGTGACCCAGGCGGTCTACGAGTGGGACTACGCCCGCCAGCTCCTGCACCTGCGGGCGGCGGAGGCCCGGGCGTCGGGCTCGGGCGGGCCGGTGCCGGCCGAGGTCGAGGACGAGCTCTACTCCGAGCGGTTCCTCGTCCGCCGCCCGCTCCTCGCCGCCATCGCCGCGCCGGCCGACCGGCCGCCGCCCGTGCTGCTGGTGGACGAGATCGACCGGGCCGACGACGAGTTCGAGGCGTTCCTCCTCGAGGTGCTCTCCGACTACTCCGTCACCGTGCCGGAGCTGGGGACGTTCACCGCCCGGGTGCCCCCCATCGTGGTGATCACCTCCAACCGCACCCGCGACGTGCACGACGCCTTGAAGCGCCGCTGCCTCTACCACTGGGTCGAGCACCCGACCTTCGAGCGCGAGGTGGAGATCGTCACGCTGCGGGCCGAGGGTGTCGCCCCCGCCCTCGCCCGCCAGGTGGCGGCGGTGGTGGAACGGGTGCGCCAGCTGGGGCTGTACAAGCCGCCCGGCGTGGCCGAGACGATCGACTGGGCGCAGGCGGTGGCCGCCCTCGGTCGGAGCTCGCTGGACGAGGCGACGGTGGTGCGCACGCTGGGGGCGGCGGTCAAGTACCGGGAGGACGCCGAGCGCGTCCGGGAGGCGGGCGTGGCCGAGCTGACCCGGGCGGCGATCGAGCGCGCCGGCTGAGCAGGGTCGAGGTGACGACGCCGACCGAGCAGCCCGAGCGACTTGCGGTCGGGTTCGCCCGCCTGCTGCGCCACGCCGGCGTGGCCGTCCCGGGGGGCGCGCCGGCCAGCTATGCCGAGGCCCTGGCAGCCGTGGGACTGGAGGACGAGGGCCCCGTGTACTGGGCGGGGCGGGCCACGCTCGTTCGCCGGCCCGAGGACGTGCCCGCCTACGACGCCTGCTTCCAGGCGTACTGGCGTGGCGGCGTGACGGTCGGCCTCCGGGCGGCGCCGGCGCCCGAGACGGTGGCCATCGCCACCGACGACCCCGAGCACGAGGGCGGTGCGGAGGAGCCTGCGGGCGGCCCGGAGGCGACCGTCCTCCACCTCCGCTACAGCCCGACGGAGGTGCTGCGGGAGAAGGACTTCGCCGAGTGCACCCCGGAGGAGCTGGCCGAGGCCCAGCGCATGATGGCCGCGCTCCGCCTCGGCGGCGCCCGGCGCCGCACCAGGCGTCGCCGCCGGGCGCCGCGCCGGGGGACATGGCCGGACCTGGGCCGCACCGTGCGCCACGCCCTGCGGACCGGCGGCGAGCCGGTGCACCGCCACTGGCACGTGCCGGGCGACCGGCCCCGCCGGGTGGTGTTCCTCTGCGACGTGAGCGGCTCGATGGCGCCGTACGCCCGGGCGTTGCTGCGGTTCCTCCACGTGACGGTGGCCGGGCGCCCAGGCGTGGAGGCGTTCACCATCGGCACGCGCCTCACCCGTGTGACCAGGGCGCTGTCGGCCCGCGACCCCGACGCCGCCATGCGGCAGGCGGCACTGGCCGTGCCCGACTGGTCCGGTGGCACCCGCCTCGGCGAGGCGCTGCGGCAGTTCAACGACCGTTGGGGCACCGGGGGGATGGCTCGCGGGGCCGTCGTGGTGGTCCTCTCGGACGGCTGGGACCGGGGTGACCCGGCCGTGCTCGGCGAGGAGATGGCCCGGATGGCCCGCGTCGCCCACCGGGTGGTGTGGGTGAACCCGCTGAAGGCCACGCCGGGGTACGCGCCGCTGGTGCGGGGAATGGCGGCGGCCCTGCCCTACGTTGACGAGTTCATGGAGGGCCATTCGCTCGCGTCCCTCGAGGCGCTCGCCGCGGTGCTCGACGCCGATGCCGGCCGCCGGCCGGCGCCGGGGCCGGGGTCGGCGAGCCGGGGACGCGGCGCGCCAGGCAACGGCCCAAGGGGCGGCGCGCCGCGCCGCGCCCGGGGGTCCGGCAAGGAAGCAGCGGGCACGACGAGGGTGGGCGCATGAAGGAAGTGATCGGCGACATCGAGCGGTGGCGACGGCGGGGCAAGCGGGTGGCCGTGGCGCGGGTGGTCGGCGTCGAGGGCTCGGGCCCCCGGGACCCTGGAGCCACGATGGTGGTCAACGAGACAGGCGAGGTGGCGGGGTCGGTCTCGGGTGGCTGCGTCGAGGGCGCGGTCGTGACCGAGGCGCTGGACGCCTTGGCGTCGGGCGTCGTCCGGCGCCGGACCTACGGGTACTCCGACGACGAGGCTTTCGCCGTCGGCCTCACCTGCGGCGGCACGATCCACGTGCTCGTGGACCCCGAGCTCTCCCCGGTGTACGAGGAGCTGCGCCAGGCGTTGGCCGACGAGCGCCCGGTGGCACTGGCCACCGTCGTCGAGGTGGACCAGCACCAGTCGGACGGTGCGGGGTCGGACGCCCCGGGACCGGACGGTGCGGGGGCGGGGCCGGGCGGAGGGGGCGACGTTGCCACCGAGACGTCCGGCGCGCCCACGGTCCGGCTCGGGGCCACGATGCTGGTGGCCGACGACGGGCGTGCCACCGGCACGCTCGGCTCGCCCGAGCTCGACGCCGTGGTCCAGCGGGACGCGGCCGGATGGCTGGCCAGCGGTCTTTCCGCCACCCGTCACTACGGCCGCCGGGGCGAGGCTCGCCAGCAGGAGGTGGCGGTGTTCACCGAGGTGTTCGCACCGCCCCCCCGCATGCTCATCTTCGGGGCGGTGGACTTCACCGCCGCACTGGCCCGGGTGGCCAAGATCCTCGGCTACCGGGTGGAGGTGTGCGACGCCCGCCCGGTGTTCGCCACGACGGCGCGGTTCCCGATGGCCGACGAGGTGGTCGCCGACCGCCCCGAGCGGTACCTGGCGGCGGTGGGCGCCGGGCTCGGGCCGCGCGACGCCGTCTGCGTCCTCACCCACGACCCCAAGTTCGACGTGCCCGCCATCGTGGCCGCGCTGGGGACGGGGGCGGGGTACCTGGGCGCCATGGGCTCCCGCCGCACCAATGCCGACCGGGTGCGCCGCCTGCACGAGGTCGGGGTCACCGACGAGCAGCTGGAGCGGGTGATGGCGCCCATCGGGCTCGACATCGGGGCCCGGACGCCGGAGGAGACGGCCGTGGCCATCTGCGCCGAGATCATCGCCCAGCGGACGGGAAAGGCGGCGCCGTCGCTGCGCGACCGGAGCGGGCCGATCCACGAGCCGCGGGAGGTTGCAGCGGCGCCGGCGGGTGCCGGCCCGGCCTGAGGAGGTGCCCGAGGCTGCCGGGGGTGTCCCTCGGGTGGCGGGCATCCTCCTGGCGGCGGGCGAGGGGAGCAGGTTCGGGGCGGGCGCCCACAAGCTCCTGGCCGACTTCCGAGGGCGGCCGCTCGTGGCGTGGGCGGGGGAGGCACTGGCGGCCGCCCGGCTCGACGGCTGTTGCGCGGTGACGGGAGCGGTCGACCTCGAGGCGGTCCTCGGCCCGCTCGGGATCGCGCTCGTTCACAACCCGCGCTGGCGCGAGGGCCAGGCGACGTCGCTGCGTGCCGGGCTGGAGTGGTGCCAGGCCGGGGGGTTCGACGCGGCCGTCGTCGGGCTGGGCGACCAGCCGCTCGTGCCCCCTGTGGCCTGGCGCACGGTGGCCGACGCGGGCCACGCGCCGATCGTGACCGCCGCCTACGGCGGCCGGCGCCGGCCGCCGGTCCGGCTCGACCGCTCGGTGTGGGGCCTCGTCCCCTCCACCGGCGACGAGGGCGCCCGGGCGCTGATGCGACGCCGGCCGGACCTCGTCGGGGAAGTAGCGTGCGAGGGCGACCCCGCCGACGTGGACACGCCGGCGGACCTGCGTCGGTACGCATGACGACCCCGCCCGCCGGCGGGCCGACCCCGCCAGTCGGGCGGGACAACGAGGTGAGGGCATGGAGCTGACGAACGAGTTCACGGTGGACGTCCCGGTGGAGCAGGCGTGGGGAGTGCTCACCGACCTCGAACGGATCGCCCCGTGCATGCCGGGCGCGCAGCTCCAGTCGGTGGACGGCGACGACTACCTGGGGGTCGTCCGGGTGAAGGTGGGCCCGGTGACGGCCGAGTACCGCGGCAAGGCCCACTTCCTCGAGCGGGACGCCGCCGCCCACAAGGCCGTGCTCCGGGCCGAGGGCCGGGAGACGCGGGGCCAGGGCAACGCCAGCGCGACCATCACCGCCCAGCTCGAGCCGTCGGGCGACGCCACCCGGGTCTCGGTGGTCACGGACCTCTCGATCAGCGGCCGGGTGGCCCAGTTCGGTCGCGGCGTGCTGGCCGACGTCAGCAACAAGCTGCTGGGGCAGTTCGTCCAGCAGCTCGAGTCCACGGTGCTGGCCGAGAAGGCGGGCGGGGCCGGCGCCGGGTCGGCCGGGGACGCGGCCGAGGGCGAACCGCCCGTGGCGGAGGAGCCGCCCCCTGCCGCCCCCTGGTCGCCCCCGAGCGCCGGGCCCGAGCCGGCTGAGCCGGCCCCGGTCAACCTGGTGCGCGTCGTGGGCCCGGTGATCTTGAAGCGCGTGCTGCCCCCGGTCGCGATCCTGGTGCTCTTCCTGCTCTGGCGGCGCCGGCGGCGGCGCACCCGCTGACCGGTACCGGGCGGGCGGGCGGGGACCGACCCGCCGGGTAGCCGGCCGGCACTGCTGCCGGACTGCCGGACTAGCCCCCGATCATCGACATCGACCGGACCGGGCGCAGGAACCCCGGCTCGTTGATGCCGTGGCCTGGGAGCTTCCCCCACACGGCCCGCCGGATCAGCCGGGCCAGGTCGGCGTCGGTGCCGCCCGAGCGCAGCAGGTCGCGCACCGGATGCTCGGCGTCGGAGAAGAGGCAGTTGCGGATCGCACCGTCGGCGGTGAGCCGGAGCCGGTTGCACGTCCCGCAGAAGGGCTCGGTCACCGAGGAGATGAAGCCGATCTCGCCCCGGCCGTCGGCGAAGCGGAAGCGGTCGGCGGGCGCCGGGTCGTCCGGGTCGGCGATGGGCACGATCGGCCAGCGGGCGTGGACCCGTTCGCGGACCTCGCGCCCGGGGACCAGCTGGTCGCGGTCCCACTGCCCCTCGGCGTCGAGCGGCATGTACTCGATGAAGCGGACGACCCGCCCCGTCTCCCGGGCGAAGGCGGCGAAGTCCTCGATCTCGTCGTCGTTGCGGCCGCGGAGGAGCACCACGTTCACCTTGAGCGGCGCCAGCCCCGCCGCCTCGGCCGCGTCCATGGCGGCCAGCACCACGTCCAGGTCCCCGCGGCGGCGGATGGCGGCGAAGCGATCCGGCCGGAGCGAGTCGCAGCTCACGTTGACGCGTCGCAGCCCGGCGGACGCCAGGCTTCGGGCCATGCCGGCCAGGAG
>JAJYVT010000134.1 GCA_021791845.1 Actinomycetes bacterium
GGTAATACACCATCGGCCGACAGAACGCGAGCACCTGAACTGGACAAACGCGCTGGTCAGCGCGATCTTTCGAAGAAATCCCTCACAGCCGGGAAGCGGTGCTCAGCGGGATAGCCCGGAAACTCCCACTAGATCGGCTTGCCGCCCTTGCACCAGGCGTTGGCCGGGACGCCCTTGCAGGGGTTGGGCATGGTCGGAAGGTTGGTCGGCAGCGGGTGCACCTCCACCCCGGCGACCGACGGCTTGGGGTAGTTCGCACCGGCGGGGCACGCCCCGAAGCCCGTGTCGCACTCGACCTGGGCCAGCAACGGCCCGCCGCTGTTCGACGCCGTCGACACCGTGCCGCACGCCGAGCGTGGCTGGCTCGTCTCCAGGTTGGCCGGCGTGCTCCCGTCGGGCGCCGTGTTGCCGGCATAGCAGTTCTGGGGCTCGTGGCCGAACAGGGTGATCTGGCCGAAGTCGCCGTTCCCCGGGTTCTTCCACGAGCCGTTGCCGGAGAAGGAGTTGTCGAGCAGCGCGTCGCCTTGCGGGTCGTAGATGCACCCGAGGCCGGTGATCTCGTGGCCGCCGCTCCCGGCGCAGGTGACACCCTTGAACGGCTTGTCCCGGTCCGGGAACGGCACGAACAGGATGCCCCAGGCGTCGTTGTTCTTGAACGTGTTGTCCATCACCGTGTCGTTGCGGCCGCCGGAGACCGTCATCCCGGTTCCCACGGGTCCGGCGCTGGCGTAGCCGCCGGGCGCGATGGGTGCGTGCGCGTTGTTGTTGTCCTCGACCAGGTTGTGCTCGAACACCCAGCAGGACCGGGTGTGCGTGATCGGGCTGGTCTTGCCGTGTGGACACCGGCCGTTCTGCGGCGGTGGCGGGTCGCTGAAGATCTGGGTGTTGGTGTCGAAGCCGTCCTGGTTGTTGTCGAAGCGCGAGTTCTTGATCACGATGGCGCCGCCGGAGTTGGTGCCGGAGTAGCCAAGGGCGTTGTACTCCATCCATGCGTGGCTGATCGTGACGTTGCAGACCTGCCGGCATGCGCCGACGTACATGCCCGCGTCGTCGAAGTTGGAGGCGTAGATCTGGTTCCAGGCGGCGGGGCCCGACGCGCCGTTGGCGAAGATGCCGTAGGTGGGCCCGACGGTCGGGTTGCCGTAGTAGGTGGTGGTCGCCGTGAGGTAGCTCCCCCAGTAGCCCCGCAATCCGATCTTGCCGGTCCCGGTGCCCCCGTCCCACCAGATCTCGTTGCCCGACGAGCCGGTGCCGCTCAGGTAGTTGCACACGGTGAGGTTCTGGACCCAGACTGTGTTGGCCTCGAAGACGACGATGCCGTTGCTGCCGTAGTGCCCGCCGGAGGTGTTGGGCGGTCCGAGCTCCTGGGCTGTGGCTGCCGGGTCGCACGGCACGGCGGTCCCCGGTTTCGTGCCGTCGACGATCACCGAGGACCGGTTCATGCCCCGGATGGTCAGCTTCGGCGTGGTGACCAGCACGCCGCCGAACTCGCCGAGCGACGCCTGGCGCGGGGTTGGCGGGTGCGCCAGGTCGTCCTGTGTGTGGTAGTCGCCCGGGCCGATCAGGATCGTGTCGCCCGGCTTCGCCGCGTTGACCGCCGCCTGGATCGTCCGGTACCGGCCGGCACGGCCATGGAAGGTCCCGACGAGCAGGGTCCGCGGTCCCGTGCGGTGCGCAGCCCGGACGACCCCTCCGGCCAGCGGCGGTGCGGGCGGTGCGCCGAGCACGGCCAGGGCGACGGCCCCGGCGACGGCCACCGCGCCGGCCCTCCAGCGACGACGAACGAGAACCATGCGGACTCCTCCCCGGTGGAACGGTACTGCACCGCGTTCCGGGTGGACGGCCCAACCGCCGGCGTACTACACCAGCCGGCATGACCACCTTCGACCGCCCCTTCGGCCGGTGCTTCGAGGACTTCGAGGTCGGCGACGTCTACCGCCACTGGCCGGGCAAGACGATCACCGAGGCCGACGACCACCTCTTCTGCATGCAGACGATGAACCACCACCCGCTGCACACCAACGCCTGGTTCGCCGAGCACGAGACGGTCCACGGCCGCAACGTGGTGGTGGGGAACCTCGTGTACTCGCTCGCCCTCGGGATGAGCGTGCCCGACGTGAGCGGGTCGGCCATCGCCAACCTGGAGGTGGAGTCGCTGGTCCACCGACACCCCACGTTCCACGGCGACACCATCTACGCCGAGACCAAGGTCCTCGAGAAGGTGGCGTCGAGGTCCAAGAGCGACCGGGGCGTGGTGACGGTGGAGACCAAGGCCTTCAACCAGCGGGGCGAGGAGGTGTGCTCCTTCCGCCGCAAGGTCCTCGTCTGGACCCGCGAGGCGCTGCCGTCCCGCCGCCGGCCGTATCCCGACGACGTCTGGAACTGACGCCCCGCTGGCCGTCTCGGCCTCCCGGCGCTCCGGGCTCCGCCGCGCGCTCCTGGACGCCAGCGACGGCCTCTGGCGGGACCTGCCGTGGCGCCACACCCGCGACCCGTGGCTCGTCCTCGTGAGCGAGGTGATGCTCCAGCAGACGCAGGCGGGGCGGGTGGTCGGCCCCTACCGGATGTTCGTCGACCGCTTCCCGACGCCCGCGGCCTGTGCCGAGGCGGGCTCGGCGGCCGTGGTGCGGGCATGGGCCGGTCTCGGCTACAACCGCCGGGCGGTCAACCTGCACCGGGCGGCGGTCGCCGTGGTCGAGCGGCACGCCGGCGTGGTGCCCGGCGAGCTCGAGTCCCTGCGAGCGCTGCCGGGGGTGGGGGAGTACACGGCCCGGGCCGTGCTCGCCTTCGCCTACGAGATGCCCGTCGGGGTGGTGGACACCAACGTGGCGCGGGTCCTGGCCCGGGCCGTGGCCGGCCGGCCGCTCCGTCCGGGACCGGCGCAGCGCCTGGCCGACTCCCTCGTCGCCCCCGAGGAGCCGTGGCGGTTCAACCAGGCGCTGTTCGACCTCGGGGCACAGGTCTGCACCGCGCGACGCCCCCGGTGCGGTGCCTGCCCCCTGCGGCGGCGGTGCCGGTGGGCCAGCGCCGGCTCGGGCGCCGGTGACCCTGCGGCACGGGACCGGCGCCAGTCGGCGTTCGACGGCTCCGACCGGCAAGGCCGGGGGCGGCTGGTCGCCGCCATGCGGCACGCCCCGGTTCCTGCCGACCCCGAGACCCTGGCCGATGCCGCCGGCTGGCCGGGCGACCCGGCCCGGGCCCGCCGGGCGGCGGAGGCGTTGGTGGCCGACGGCATCGCCCGCTGGGCCGGGGCATCGCTCCGGCTTGCCTGACCCCAGGGTTACGGTGGGCCGGTGGAGCTGACGTTCTACGGGGTGCGCGGCTCGTGCCCGTGCTCGGGTGAGCGGTACCGCCGGGTGGGCGGCAACACGGCCTGCACCGCGGTCTCCGTGGACGGCGAGCCCCCGCTCGTGCTCGACCTGGGCACGGGCCTGCGGACGCTCGGCGACGTCCTCTGCCGCACGGACCAACCGCTCGAGGTGACCGCCCTGCTCACGCACCTGCACTTCGATCACATCCTCGGCCTGCCGTTCTTCGCCCCCCTCCACGATCCGGCCGCGGTGCTCACCGTCTACGGACCGCCCCAGGGTGGAGCCTCGCTGGCGTCCGTCGTGCAGCCGCCCTTCTTCCCCGTCGAGATGGCGGACCTGCCCGGCAAGCTCGACGTCCGCGAGGTGGCGGACGAGGAGCTGTCGATCGGGCCGTTCAGGGTCCTCGCCGCCACGGTCCCCCACCCGGGCACGACCCTGGGCTTCCGCATCGGCATCGGCGGCACGACGGTCGCCTATGTCCCCGACCACCAGGCGCCACCCGACCTCCGCACCGTGGCGGAGGGCGTGCGCCGCCTCTGCGACGGGGCCGACCTCCTCCTGCACGACGCCCAGTACTCCGCCGAGGAGTACCGGGCCAAGCCGACCTGGGGCCACTCGACGGTGGACTATGCCGTTCGGGTGGCCGCCGAGTGCGGCGTGGGGCGCCTGCTCCTCTTCCACCACGACCCGCTCCACGGCGACCGCGAGATCGGCGCCCTGCTGCGCCACGCCCGGCGACTGCCCGACGCCCGCCGGGTCGGGGACGTGTCGGTTGCCGTCGAGGGCATGACGTTGACGCTGTGACCGTCGATCCTTCCGAGTTCCGCGCCGTCCTCGGGCACTTCGCCTCCGGGGTCACGGTGGTGGCCGCCATGGAGGACGAGGGGCCGGTCGGGTTCACCTGCCAGGCGTTCACCGCCCTCTCCCTCGATCCGCCGATGGTGGCCCTGGCTCCGGCCAAGACGTCCACCAGCTGGCCCCGCATGGTCAAGGCGGGGGCCTTCTGCGTCAACATCCTGGCCGACGACCAGCAGGATCTCTGCCGCACGTTCGCCGTCTCCGGCAGCGACAAGTTCTCCGGCGTGGCCTGGCGGCTGGGTCAGGCGGGGACCCCGGTGCTCGAGGGCGTGCTGGCGTGGGTGGAGTGCGAGCTGGACGCGATCCACGACGCCGGGGACCACGAGCTCGTGACGGGCCGCGTGCTCGAGCTGGGCCTCGGCTCGGGCAGCCCCCTTCTCTTCTATCGCGGGGGCTACCGGCGGTTGGCGCCCTGAGCCGGTCCGGGTACGCTCGCCCGGTGCCCTCCATCCGTGCCGCGACCATCGCCGACGTCCTCGTCGTCGAGCCGGAGGCGCACGGCGACGAGCGGGGGAGGTTCGTCGAGACCTATCGACGCCAGTGGTTCCCGCTCGGGCGGGAGATGGTGCAGGGCAACCGGTCCGAGAAGCAGGCGGGGGCGGTGGTGGGCCTCCACTACCACCTCCACCAGGCCGACTACTGGTACATGCTGCGGGGCCGGGCCCG
This sequence comes from Actinomycetes bacterium, assembly GCA_021791845.1. Classification (GTDB taxonomy): domain Bacteria; phylum Actinomycetota; class Acidimicrobiia; order Acidimicrobiales; family RAAP-2; genus JAJYVT01. The sequence continues at coordinate 4,836 of JAJYVT010000134.1, forward strand.
GGTGGTGCTCCACGACCTACGGCAGGGCTCGCCCACCGAGGGGACGACCGAGACCGTCGATCTCGACGGGGCCGAGGACCGGGGGATCTTCATCCCGCCGGGGGTGGCCCACGGGTTCGCCGCCCTCACCGACCTCTTGCTCTGGTACCTGGTCGACGGGTACTACAACCCCGTCGACGAGCTGGGCCTGGCGTGGGACGACCCCGAGGTCGCCGCGGACTGGGGCATCACCGACCCGGTGCTCTCGAGCCGGGACCGGTCGAACCCCCGGCGACGCGACATCGAGCCGGCGCTGCTGCCCCGGGCGGGGCTGCGCACCTAGCACGACAAGAGGGCGAGGACCCCGGCCCGCATGACCTGCCGGGCGGCACGCGCCGACTGCCCGCCGCGGCGAAGGTGGTCCCACGAGTCGGTGCTCGACAACACGTCGACGGCTCCATGGACGGCGCTGCGCCGGGCCGACTCCAGCGCCTTGAGCTCGGCGGCGAACACCTTGGCGATGCGGTCCTTCTCCCACTTCTCCATCGCGATGCGAGCGTTGCGCACGCGGTCGGAGCTCGGCTCCATCAGGCGCACCGACCGGTGGAAGGGGAGCAGCGACTCGAGCGTGGCCGCCCGGTTGTCCACGAAGGCGTCGACCCGCTGGGCCAGGGGGAGGCCGGGATCGATGTCCTTTGCCGTGTCCCGCGCCCAGTCGTAGGTGCGTTCTGCGGCATCGGCATAGAGCCCCTCGACGTCGGCAAAGTGCTGATAGACCGAGCGCACCGATACACCGGCGCGGTCGGCGATCCTTTGTGCCGTTGGCGCGATGTCTCCGCCGGCGATCAGATCGAGAAGCGCACTGATGATTGCGTCTCTCGTGCGCAGACCGCGTGCCCGTCTACCGTCGACCTTGTCGATGCTGATCGCCACCACTGGCTCTCTCCTCCGCTCCCGCCGGCACGGACGCGACCAGTCTTGCTGAAATGTTCGAGCCGTGCGAACCCAGGCTGCAATTATTACTCAGTCGTACGGTATGTGTCCGGGCGAAGATTCGGCGATCCCGATGAAAAAGACCCGGCTCGGTGTGGTGGTCCCAACGATCACTCTGTCAGGGACTGCCGTCTTCCTGTTATATGGAGGGTGTGGACGTGGTGATCGGCGTCGTCGTGGCGGTGGTGGTGGTGCTCGTGGGCGTCCTCGTGGTCGGCCGCCGGCGGACGACCGAGGCGAGCTCGGTGCACAGCTACCGCCAGACGCTGTCGACGCTCGAGCAGCTCCAGGGGCGTCCCCGCAACCACAGCCAGGCTGCCGGGGTCGGGAACCGCCCCCTCCGGCCCCGCCCAGCTCGGCGTTCTCTCACCGTCATGGACCACGGGCCTCGGCGCCTCGGCGCGCCGGTCCTGGCCGTGGCCATCGTGGCCGTGGTCGTGGGCGTGCTCCTCTACGTGGGAGCGAAGCCGCACCACGCGACCCCGCCGGCGTCGGCGTCGCACACGACCGACACGACCACCACCCGCACCACGCAGCAGACGACCACGACCACCTCGCAGCCGGCCCGCTACACGGCCGTCAGCTCGACGACATCGTCCGCCACCTACGCCCCGGCCACCACCAGCTACACCCTGACGGTGGGCGCCAGCTCGGGGAACTGCTGGATGGACGTCACCTCCGCCAGCGGCACAACGGTGCTGGCGCAGTCCCTGACAGCGGGCACGACACACCCGCTCACGCTGTCGGGCAAGGCCACGATCCTGATCGGCGCGCCGACGGTGGCCGTCCTCGAGATCGACAACGTGCCGGCGGTCCTGCCCGCCGGGGCCGGCGCCCCGTTCACGGTCACAATCATCCCCGGCGGCTGAGCGGCGCCCCCAGCGCGTCGAGGACGAAGGCGTAGACCAGGGCCTCGTCC
>JAJYVT010000135.1 GCA_021791845.1 Actinomycetes bacterium
GACGAGTCCCAACAGGTGGCGGTAGAGCTCGGTGTCACGCATCTCGCCATCGTCGCGGAGGACCTCTACACCGTTCTAGCGAACGTCAGTTCGACACACTTACCCACTCAAAACCCGGAAGCGCCGACATTAGGATGCCGCGGCGAGCGGGAGAGAGCGGAGAGCGCGAGATGAAGGTCCTGGTGGCAGGGGCGGGGTTGGCCGGCCTGCACGCCGCCTGGCTGCTCCGCCGTTCGGGGCACGAGGTCACGGTCTGCGAGGCACGCGACCGGGTCGGCGGCCGGGTGTGGTCGGAGCGGCTCCCCAACGGCGTGTGCGTCGAGCGGGGCGGCGAGTTCATCTTCCCTTCGGAACGGGTGGTCCTCGGGCTCTGTGCCCGGTTGGGGCTGCCGGTCATCCCCCACGGGCTCTCGTTCTTCCGGCGCAACGACCCCGAGGGACGCGCCCCCACCGTCGAGCACCTGACCGGTGTCCTCGAGCGGCTCGGCCGCGTCATGGAGCGCACGGCGGGGGAACCCGTGTCCGTGGCGGAGGCGTTCGAGGCCGCCCTCGGTCCCGCCTACGAAGAGGACCCCGTCTTCCTCCGCACGGCGACGTCGACGGCGGCGGACCCGGGGGCGGTGAGCGCCGCCGCCGAGCTCGGCCCGGAGGTGGCCGGCCGGTCGAGCTACATCGACCACACCTACCACGTCGCGGGCGGCAACCAACAGCTCGCGACGAGTCTCGCAGCCGACCTCGACGTGCGACCGGAGTGCCCGGTCGGGGCGGTCGACCAGACCGCCGGCTCGGTCCAGCTCACGCTGCGCGACGGCTCCCGGCTGGTGGCGGACGCCGCGGTGGTCGCCGTTCCGTTCCCGCTCCTCCTCGAGCTTGACCGCGGCTTTTCCTGGCCCCCTGCGATCGAGCGGGCCCTCGGCACGCTGGTCATGGGCACGGCGGTGAAGGCGTCCGTCCCCCTGGTGGCGGGTGCCACGCCGCGAGGGGTCCAGGCGCAGCAGCGGTGGTGGGCATGGAACTCCCTCGCTGCGAGCAACGAGCAGAGCGCGGCCGCGGTGACGGCTTTCGCATCGACGGCGCCCGACGTCGTGCGCGCGCAGCGTGATCCGTGGCCAGCGCGCGTCCAACGCCTCCGTCCGGACCTGGAGGTGACGGGCGAGGCCGTCGTGACGGACTGGGAGCAGGAGGTGTGGACGGGCGGCGCCTACACCGTTCCCGGGGTCGCGTGGCGTCCGGGGGACGAGCTGGCGTTCAACGCCCCCGTCGGCCGCGTCGTCCTCGCCGGGGAGCACACGTCGGCGACATACGGGACCATGGAGGGAGCACTGCGGACGGGGAAGCGGGCGGCCAAGCTGGTCGTGGCGTGCTTCGGGTGACGAGCAGCCGCTACGACGCCGACGGGGTGTCGCCGAGCGCCTTCACGAGGAGCGAGGCGTAGTACCTCGCACCGTCGGGGTCGAGGTGGACGCCGTCGGGCTCGAAGTACTGGGGCGTGTTGGCGCTGATGGCGTACCAGTCCACCATCGTCGTGTTCGGGTAGCTGTGCGCGACGCTCGAGATCGTCTGGTTCACCGCCTGCTCCCACGGCCGTGTCTCGCGCGTGTTCACCAGCACGACCTTGCGCATCGGTCCGAGCGACCGAAGGAGCGCCTCGAGCTGTGTGACGCTGAAGTACCCGTTGGTCCCCAGCTCGAGCACCAGCTCGTCGCCGATGTCGCCTTGGGACCTGAGCTGCGGCACCTCGGCCTGCACCTGGTAGAGCTGCTGGCCGATCTGCGCATCGATCACGGCACCGGGCAGCATCTGGTGGAGGTAGGGAGCGGCGTCCACCATGATGGAGTCGCCGATGACGGTCACTCCTTCTCCCGGGGGCACCGTCGTGGTGGTCGTCGTGCTGGCGGGGACCGTCCCGTGCGGCGCCGCGCCCCCGCCGCTCGAGCTGCCGCCGGGCGTGGTGGGAGGCACGTCCACGTGGTGACGCGGGGGAAGGATGCTCGTGGTCGCTTCCGCTGGGACCACAGAGCCCCTGATCACGCCCGAGAGCCCGAGCGAGCAGACGAGCGCTCCCGTCAGGGTGACGCCGATCACGGCCCATCCCTGGGCCCCCGGCACGAGCTTCCCCCACTCGCGGCGTCGCCACTGCGCCCGCGCCCCGTTCCACAACCGCCCGATCGCGCCGTGTCGCACCGGCTGCTCGACGAGGTTCCAGGAGAGTGTGGACGCCACCAGGATCCCGACGACCTGGAGCGCGTCCCGCGCCAGGCTCGGACGGGCGCCCTGAGGCGTGGTGAGCACGATGATCGGCACGGACCACAGGTACATGCCGTAGGAGCGCTCACCGATCCAGCGCAGCGGGCCGACGCCGAGGGCCCGCCCGATGCGAGCCTCGGGATGCACGCAGACGGCGATGAGGACGGCGGTGAGGGCGGAGAGCAGGACCATCCCGCCCTGGTAGACGAAGGCGTCGTACTGCCCGGTGTCCAGGTACAGGACGATGACGCCCGCCAGCGCGGCCCCGCCGATGACGTCGAGCACGGTGCGCCCGCGGGCGGTGAGGGGAGCGAAGCGCCGGCCGCGTGGCAGCGCGAAGGCGAGCGCGGCCCCGATGAGCAGCTCGAACGCCCGGGTGTCGGTGCCGTCGTAGATCCTCGTCGGGTCGGTGTAGGGGACGAAGAGGAGCGCCATCTCGATCGCCGAGCCGGCGGCGAGCACGAGGGCGCCGGCAACGAGCACCCGACGGTCGCGGACCCATCGCAGCGCCAGGAGCAGGAGGAACGGCCAGACCAGGTAGAACTGCTCCTCGATCGCCAGCGACCAGAGGTGTCCCAGCGGGGAGGGAGGGCCGTACTGGGCGAAGTACGAGACGTGGTGGAAGATGTACCACCAGTTGCTGAAGTAGAAGATTGCCGGCAGGACGTCCGACCGCAAGGTGGGCAGCTGGGAGCGGTCGAGGAGCGTCGCCCAGGCCACGACGACGAGCAGCATGACGAAGAGCGCAGGGAGCAGGCGCCGGGCACGGCGCAGCCAGAACTGCCCGAACGAGTGCACGCCGCGGCTGTGGATCGCCGCCACCAGGAGGTCGGTGATCAGGTACCCCGACAGGACGAAGAAGACCCCGACCCCGAGCAGGCCACCGGCCGCCCACCCGAAGTCCAGGTGGTAGGCGATGACGCCGAGGACCGCGACGGCGCGGATGCCGTCCAGGCCGGCGTTGTAGCTGGCGGATCCCTCGACTGGCCTGGGCATCTGCTCCCTGCGTCCCTCGTCCCTCCGCGCGCCCGGGCGCGCTCCCGCACGTGCTCGCTCCGATCGTGGCAGGACTGGCGCACGAAGTCGAGATCTCCCCCCCAGGTTTTTCCGAGCACGCTTGCAGCCAGCGTGTCGGCCAGGGGCCGGCGCAATGAGGGTTCGGCGCGCCCGGGGGCCTATGCCCGGGGAACCCTGCCGAGCAGGTAGAACTCTTCGTTTGGCATCGTCCCGGTCAGGTGGACCAGCCGGTTGGACATGGCGAAGAAGGCGCTGATGGCGCCGACGTCCCAGATGTCGTCCTCGGTCAGGCCGTGGGCGCGCAGCGACCCGAGCCTCGCCTCGTCGACCGTCCAGGGCTCGACGGCGAGCGCCACCGCGACGTCGAGGACGGCGCGCTGGCGGGCGTCCAGCTCCGCCTTGCGCCAGTCGGTCGCCACCTGGTCCGCGAGCAGGGGGTTCCGGGTCCGGATCCGGGCGATCGCGCCGTGCGCGACCACGCAGTAGAGGCACCGGTTCTCGGCGCTCGTGGCCACCACGATGAGCTCCCGGTCGCCCTTGGAGAGGCCGGGCGTCTCCTTGTCCATCAGCGCGTCGTGGTAGGCGAAGAAGGCTCGCCACTCGGCCGGGCGGCGGGCGAGGGTCAGGAAGATGTTCGGCACGAAACCGGACCGCTCGGCGACCTCTGCGATGCGCGCCCGGAGATCGTCCGGCAGCTCCTCGGGGGCGGGGACGTCCTCGAACACCGGCGCCACACTACCGAGCTGGGTTGGGCCACCGAGGGCTGGGTATCGCCGGAGCGATGACGGACCGACGGTGCCCGTGAACCTGCGCCTCTCGCACAACTACGTCGACCGGCGGACGCTCGACATCGCCAAGCTGGTCCTGCTCGCGTTCGCCCTCGACGTCGCCGCCGCCGTCGGGCTCTCCTCCGTTGCCGGCTTCTCGGCGGTGCACGCCGCCTTGGGACGCTTCACGCCGATCTGGCTGGTGCCCGTGGCTGCCGGCATCCTCCTCTCGTTCGTCGGCTACTACTACGCCTACCGCGAGACCTACCGGGCCGAGGAGGGGCCGACCCTGCCCGCACGCGAGCTCCGATCCGTCGTGGTCGCGGGTTTCGGTGGGTTCTTCGCCCACGGCGCCTCCGCCATGGACCAGTACGCGCTCGAGGGTGCCGGGGCCGACGAGCGCGAGGCCAAGGTGCGGGTCGGCGTGCTCGGCGGCCTCGAGCACGGGACCCTCGGCATCATCGGCACGGCGGCGGGGGTCGCCGCGCTGGTCTCCTTCCGGCCGGCACCGCCGCTGGACTTCCAGCTTCCCTGGGCGGTCATCCCGATCCCGGGCATGTTGCTCGCCTTCTGGCTGGCCGACCGCTACCGGGACCAGCTCCGCAGCCGCACGGGCTTCAAGGGGAAGGTGGGGATCTTCCTCGACACCATCCACCTGATCAAGCACATGTTCCGCCACCCCGGGACACACTGGACCGGACCGGCGGGAATGCTGGTCTTCTGGCTGGCCGAGCTGGGCGCGATCTGGTGCGCACTGGCGGCGTTCGGGTTCCGCATGAACGGGGCCTCCTTCGCCCTCGGCTACCTGACCGGCGCCGTGTTCACCCGGCGCACCGGCCCGCTCGCCGGAGCGGGGATCCTCATGCTGTGCCTGCCGGTGACCATCTGGTACAGCGGTGCGCCCTTCGGCGCGGCCGTCGCCGCGGTCTTCCTCGTCCGGTTCCTGAGCTTCTGGCTCCCGCTCCCGTTCTCGATCGCCAGCTTGCCGACGCTCCGAGCCATCGGCGCGAAGCAGGAGCCGGGGGCCGAGGGCGAGGCCAGCAGTTCGCCAGGCGAGCCGGCGATCGAACCCCGCCGGACCGCCGGCTGACGGACCCGCGGCGCCGCAGACGCCACCCAGGCCGGTGGCGGAGCGTCAACCGGTGCCGTAGGCGGCGATCACCGCGGCGAGGAGCCGGTAGTAGCCGGCCAGCACGAGCAGCTCGAACGCTTCTGCTCGTCCGAGGCCTGCCTCGAGCGTCGACACGCGCCCGGGCTCGACCCTGCCGGTGGCGACCAGCTCACGGCATGCCTGGACGACGGCGGCGCCGACGTCGCCGATCTCGCCCAGCAACTCGGCCTCGGTGCCGTCGACAACGGCGTCGAGCACGCTGTCCGGCACGCCGGCCGCTCGGGCCAGCGGGAGGTGGTGGTCGAGCTCGTAGCGGGACCCGCAGGCAGCGGCGGTGGCCACGATCGCCAGCTCTCGAGTGGCGTCGTCCAGTCGCCCGGCGTAGCGGAGGGCGGCACCGAGGGCCTGGAGGGGATCACCCACTCCGGGAGCGAGGAGCATCGGGCCGAAGGGCCCGGGAAGGGCCCAGCCGTCCGGCGAGCGCTCGTCGGCCAGGAAGCTCCCCCGGGGGCCGTCGACAATCGCCGCCAGGAGCCGACGCTGCTCGTTGTCGAGTGTGGCCTCGGCGAGGGGCTCCGGCACGCCGGCCGACCGTACCAGTCAGGACGCGGCCACGGCCGCGGGCCTCCGTTCGGGCACCGAGATCCGTCGCGGCGGGTAGAGGACGGCGGCCCCGACGCCGGCGGCAAAGATGAACCCGGAGGCGACGTAGAACGAGACGTCGTAGGAGTGGACCTGGGCCTGCGCCCACACGGCGGTCTGGGTGATCGAGTGGGCGTGCCGGGCCAGGAAGGCCCTGGTGGCATGGGTGACGAGGTACGTTGCCGCCGCGCTCGTCGCGATGGTGTTGAGCAGCGAGGTGCCGATCGAGCCGCCCACCTGCTGGCCGGTGGTCACCAGCGCCGACGCCACGCCGGCGGTGTCGGGACCGGTGCCCACCGTCGCCATGTTCAGGCAGCACCCGAAGATGGCCCCCATGGCGAGGCCGAAGAGCACCCCGGGCGGGAAGATGCCGGTCCAGTACCCGGTCGCCAGCGTGAGCTGGGCGAAGTAGAGCATGGCCAGCCCGGCGACCACGGCCGCCACCGGGACGATCGCCCGGGGGCCGAAACGGGGGAGGAGGCGCGTGTTGGTGACGACCGAGCCGGCGATGACGGCCACGGTCAGCGGGATGAAGGCCAGTCCGGCGCGCACCGCGCTGTAGCCGGCGATGGCCTCCAGGTAGTAGGTGAGGAAGAGGAACACGCCGAACATGCCGATGGCCAGGAGCAGGATCGTGAGGTAGGACGCTCCGCGGCGGCGGTCCAGGAGCACGCCGAGGGGGAGGATCGGGTGGGCGGCCCGCCGCTCCATCAGCACGAAGGCCGCCAGGAGCACCACGGCCAGCCCCAGCGGCAGGAGCGTGGTGGCGGAGACCCAGCCGTCGAGCGCCGCCTCGGAGAACCCGAAGACGAGCGCCACCAGGC
>JAJYVT010000136.1 GCA_021791845.1 Actinomycetes bacterium
CGGCGCCCACGCTGGCCCTGCCGGAGCTGTCGCCGGCGGGCCGGCGGGCCGGTGCGCCGGCGGGCCGGCGGGCCGGCGGGCCGGCGGGCCGGGCTACTTCTCGACGAAGATCCTCACGGGTGGACGCACGCCGTGCCGGTCCATGGCGTCCATCAGCTCGGGCCCGGGCGAGGCGGTGGCGGCGACGACTGCCTCAACGTCCTGGACGTCGGCGGTGACGGCGACCGTCTTGCTCCCGTCCTGCGCGACGCAGTCGACCACGCTCGTCGCACCCATGCTGGCGATGGCGCCGGCTCGCTCCGCCTTGTGGCTCAACCACTTGTCGACGTCTTCGACGTCGTGAACGAGGACAATCTTTGGCATGTCCCACCTTTCTCCATGCGCATCTTGCACCGAACGCTGCGGCACGTTAGCCGCTCCATTTGGTCGGTTGCTCACTCTTTGCCCAGCCGTCCTTTTCAGCGTTCGGCTTGGAGAACATGACGCAGGCACACAACTTTCGGCCCCGCCGCACAGTCACTTCACAGCGGACTACGTGCTAAGACGTGGCCGTCGGCCACTTGGGGGTCGACGAAGTGCGCGACATCACCCGGGCAGGAGGTTCCCATGGCAACGTCGTTCGTTCGTCACAAGGTCAGCGACTATTCGGCGTGGCGACAGGTCTATGACTCGGTCGCCGACGTGCAACGGGAAGGGGGCGTCGTCGAAGCCGCGGTGTACCGCTCGGTCGACGACCCCAACGACGTGCTGGTCGTGCAGCGCTTCGCCACGACGGATGACGCCCATTCGTTCATGGCCAGCCCCGCGCTGCGAGACGCCATGGGCAAGGCGGGCGTCGACCCCTCGAGCCTGCGGATCGAGCTCTACGAGGAGGACTGAGCTGAACGGGCGCGAGCAGGCCCCTCACTCGTTCGGGGTCGAGACCGGCCCGCAGAACCGGTAGAGCGGGTTCAAGAGCACGAAGAGGCCGTGCTGGTCGAGCACGGTCCCCTCGACCGTCACCGCCCGGCCGCAGTCGAGCCCCGGCAGGCGGCGGCGCCCCACCCAGCGCAGGGTGATCGTCCCGGTGCCGTCGTCCAGCACGGCGTCGCAGCACGGCGCCGGGTTGGCGCGCTCCCGCACGGCCCGCAGGGACCCCGTCAGCACGGCACGCCGGCGCGGCGCAGCCTCGGCCACGGTGCGGGCGACGGGCATGCCGCCCCACTCCGACGTCCCCTCCGGGAGCCAGCCGGTCACCGCAGCTTCGCCAACGCCTCGTTGAGCGCCAGGACGTTGACGACCGGCGAACCGAGGAAGCCGAGCTCGGGGCCCTGGGTCTCCCGGGCGATCAGGGCTCGCAGCCTGGAGGGCGCGACGCCCGTCGCCTTCGACACCATCGGGATCTGGACCAGGGCGTCCTGGGGCGTGATGTCGGGGTCCACGCCGCTGCCCGAGGTGGTCACGAGGTCCGTGGTGGGGGTGACCCCAACGGCATGCCAGGCCTTCACCAGCGCCTTCACGTCTTGCAGGAGCACCGTGGACCTCGGCCCCAGGTTGGCCGAGCCCGACTCGCCCGGTTTGCCGTTGGCCAGAAGCGGGTTGTCGGGGTCGGGCCGGCCGTGGAACCACTGGGGGTCGAGGATCTTGGTGGTGGAGTAGCCGTTCCAGTTCTGCCCGATGAGCGCCGAGCCGTGCTTCGTGATCGAGCCGTTCGCCTGGTACGAGAAGAGGGCCTGGGCGACGCCGGTCCCCGCCAGTCCGTAGGCGAAGCCGAGGACGGCGATCAGCACCAGGGCGAGGAGCAGGGAGCGGCGCAGGTAGGTGAGCATGGTGCGGGGTCCTCTCAGTACCAGTGGACGGCCGTGAGGAAGAGGTCGATCAGCTTGATGCCGATGAACGGCACGACGATCCCTCCGACGCCGTAGATCCAGACGTTGCGCCGCAGGATCGCCTGGGCCCCGCTTGGACGCCACTTCACGCCGCGCAGCGCCAGCGGGATCAACGCCACGATCACGAGCGCGTTGAAGATCACGGCCGAGAGGACGGCGCTGGTCGGACTGTGCAGCTTCATGATGTTGAGCGTGCCCAGCTGGGGATAGGTGGCGACAAACAGGGCCGGGATGATTGCGAAGTACTTGGCGATGTCGTTGGCGATCGAGAAGGTGGTGAGCGAGCCCCGGGTGATGAGGAGCTGCTTGCCGATCTCCACGATTGTGATCAGCTTGGTCGGGTTGGAGTCGAGGTCGACCATGTTCCCGGCCTCCTTGGCCGCGGTCGTCCCCGTGTTCATGGCCACGCCCACGTCGGCCTGCGCCAGTGCCGGGGCGTCGTTGGTGCCGTCCCCGGTCATGGCCACCAGGCGGCCGCCCTCCTGCTCGGCCCGGATGAGGTCGAGCTTCGTCTCGGGAGTGGCCTCGGCGAGGAAGTCGTCGACGCCCGCCTCCTGGGCGATGGCCGCCGCGGTGAGCGGGTTGTCGCCGGTGATCATGACGGTCCGGATGCCGGCGGCGCGCATCTCGGCGAACCGCTCCCGGATTCCCTCCTTGACCACGTCCTTCAGCTCGATCACGCCGAGGATCTCGGTCCCGTCGGCGACCACGAGCGGGGTCGACCCCTGCCGGGCGATGCCGTCGACCACCTGGTCGAGCCCGTCGGGCGGGGCGCCGCCCTGCTCGGCCACCCACCGACGGACCGCCTCCGCCGCCCCTTTGCGGATCTGGCGGCCGTCGAGGTCCAGCCCCGACATGCGGGTGGTGGCGGAGAACGGCACGAACTCGTGCCCCGAGGCGAGCTCGCGCTCACGGATCCCGAAGCGCTCCTTGGCCAGCACCACGATGGAACGGCCCTCGGGGGTCTCGTCGGCGAGCGACGCCAGCTGGGCGGCGTCGGCCACCTCCTCCTCCCGGTGCCCCCCCACGGGATGGAACTCCGAGGCCATGCGGTTCCCCAGGGTGATGGTGCCCGTCTTGTCCAAGAGCAGCGTCTGGACGTCCCCGGCCGCCTCGACCGCCCGGCCGCTCATGGCCAGCACGTTGCGCTGGACCAGCCGGTCCATGCCGGCGATGCCGATGGCCGACAGCAGGGCCCCGATGGTGGTCGGGATCAGGCAGACGAGCAGGGCGACCAGCACCACCACCGAGACGGTGGCCCCGGAGTAGTGCCCGAACGGGCGGAGCACCACCACCACCGGGATGAAGACGACGGTCAGCACCGACAGCAGGATGGTGAGGGCGATCTCGTTCGGGGTCTTCTGCCGGTTGGCCCCTTCCACCAGGGCGATCATCCGGTCCATGAACGTCTTGCCGCGCTCGGCCGTGATCCGCACGACGATGCGGTCCGACAGCACCTTGGTCCCGCCGGTCACCGCCGAGCGGTCGCCGCCCGACTCGCGGATGACCGGAGCCGACTCGCCGGTGATCGCCGACTCGTCGACCGACGCCACGCCCTCGACGATGTCGCCGTCGGAGGGGATCAGGTCGCCCGCCTCGCAGACCACGAGGTCGCCCTTCGCCAGCACCGAGGCCGCCACCCGCTCCTCGCTCCCGTCGGACCCGAGCCGGCGCGCCTCGGTCTCCGAGCGCATCCGGCGCAGCGTGTCGGCCTGGGCCCGGCCGCGCCCCTCGGCCATCGCCTCGGCAAAGTTGGCGAAGAGCACCGTGGCGAACAGCCAGGCCGTGATCGACCAGGCGAAGAGCGTCGGGTGGGCGATCGACTCGGCCAGGGTGACCACCGTCCCGATGAGGACGATGAACATGACCGGGTTCTTCACCTGGACCCGGGGGTCGAGCTTCTTGAACGCCTCCCCGGTGGCGTAGCGCAGGATCTCGGGGTCGAAGAGGCTCCGCTGCCCGGCGACACCCCGGGCGCTGGGCGGGGCGGCACCGGTCGGCGCCGGCGGCGGCGCGGCGGTGGCGGTGTCGGTCATGGGAACAGCCTCCAGTGGGCGAGTGCGGTGAGGTGGGCCATCGACACCCCGAAGAACTTGCCGTGGGACAGCTGCTCGACGATCGGCCCCAGCGACACCGCGGGGAAGAAGGTGAGCCCGCCCACGATGAGGATCACGCCGATCAAGAGGCCGACGAACATGGTGTTGTCGGTGCGGAACGTCCCCGCCGACTCCGGCACCAGGTTCTTCGCCCCGAGCGCCCCGGCCAGGGCCAGCGTCGGCACGATGATGGCGAACCGCCCCATGAGCATGGCGATCCCGCCGGTGACGTTGTAGAAGGCGTGGTTCCCTGTCAGCCCGGCGAAGGCCGACCCGTTGTTGTTTGCCTGCGAGGTGAAGGCGTAGAGGATCTCGGTGAAGCCGTGGGGCCCGGCGTTCAAGGGGCCGGCCCGCCCGGCGTGGATGGAGACGGCGATCCCGGTCAGCACGAGGACGGTGATCGGCATGACCAGGATGGCGAAGCCCGCCAGCTTCACCTCCCGGGCCTGGATCTTCTTGCCCAGGTACTCCGGCGTTCGCCCGATCATGAGGCCGCCGATGAACACGGCGATGATGGCGAACAACAAGATGGTGTAGAGCCCGCTCCCGACGCCGCCCGGGCTCACCTCGCCCAGCATCATGCCGGTGAGGAGGCCGAAGCCGCCGATGGGCGTGTACGAGTCGTTGGAGCCGTCCACCGACCCGGTGGAGGTCTGGGTGGAGGTGACGTCGTAGAGGGCGGACTGGGTGTCGCCGAAGCGCACCTCCTTGCCCTCCATGTTGCCGGTCGGCTGGTGCACGACGCCGGCCGCGGCCACGGCCGGGTTGGGCTGGTGCTCGGCATAGGCGGTGAAGGCCGTCCAGGCTCCGAAGATGATGGTCATGGCCGCCAGCACCGCCACCCCCTGGCGCAGGGCTCCGACCATCTTGCCGAACACGTAGGTGAGGGCGACGGGGATGCACAGGATGAGCGCCATCGAGAACAGGTTGGTGAGGCCCGTCGGGTTCTCGAACGGGTGGGCGCCGTTGGCGTTGAAGAACCCGCCCCCGTTGGTGCCGAGCTCCTTGATCACCTCCATGAAGCCGACGGGTCCGAGGGCGATGGTCTGGGTCACCCCGTTGAGGGCGTCCTTGATGTGGGCGGGGCCAGACAACGTCTGCACCGCACCCTGGCCGACGAACACGATGCCGAACACGAAGGCGATCGGGAGGAGCACGTACAGGCAACCCCGCACGGTGTCGACCCAGAAGTTGCCGATGGTCGCCGAGCCCTTGCGGGCGAAGCCGCGGATGAGCGCCACGGCCACCGCGATGCCCACGGCGGCGGAGACGAACTGCTGCACCATGAGGGCGCCCATCTGGGAGAAGTAGGACATCGTCGTCTCGCCGGCGTAGTTCTGCCAGTTGGTGTTGGTGAGGAACGAGACGGCGGTGTTCCACGAGAGCGCCGGGGGGACGGCGCCCAGGTGCTGGGGGTCGAGCGGGAGCGACCCCTGGATGCGGAAGATCAGGTAGTCGAGGAGGAGGAAGACGGCCGAGAAGACGAGGAGCGAGGTGGCGTAGCGCTTCCAGGTCTGCTCACGGTCGGGCGCGGTGCCGATGAGCCGGTAGATCGGCCGCTCGATGAAGCCGAGGAAGTGCACCCGTGTCTCGTACACGGCCACCATGTAGGCGCCCAGGAAGCGCCAGGCGACGGCCATGAGCACGACGAGCGCGACGATGGTCCAGGCGAAGTCCATCCCTCGACCGCCTCAGAACCACTCGGGCTTGAACAGCGCCACGCCGACGTAGAGGAAGACGGCGATCGACACCGCCAAGAGGATGCCGTCGGTGACGCTCATACCCGCTCCAGCGCCCAGACGAGCCCGAGCATGGCGGCAAAGAACACGACCGTGCCGAGCACAGCGAAGAAATCACCCATGCAGCCAGTCTGGGTGCCGGTTCGTCAACGCGACGTCGAAACGCCCCGGTGGCGCGTTAACGCTCCGTCAACAGGCCGGCGGTTCAGCCGAGCCGCGCTCAGGCCGAGCCGCGGCCGCCACCATGGCTCCCGAAGCGCAGGAAGACGGTGAGGGCGCCGACCACGAGCGCGATGCCGCCCCCCACCTCCAGGATCTCCCGACTGTTGTCGAAGTCCACGACCGCCTGGGCGAAGCTGACCGACGCCACGAGGACGATCATGGCGATCACGCGCGCCTTCAGGTCGTTGAGGTCCTGCATCTCGAGCCACTTGGGGATCCGCCGCTCGCCGCCGACGTGGACACGGCTGATGAAGAGCTCGTAGAGCCCGATGGCGGCGATCAGCAGGGTGGCGCTCACGAGGAAGAGGTCGACGACGAGCAGGAACAGCCCGATCTTGTTCCCGACGGGCACCGGGTGGCGGACCACGTCCTGGAACGACCGAACGAACACGACGACGCCGTAGACGAAGCCCCCGAACGAGGCGAGGAGCAACGTGACCACCGGGATGACCACGAGCACCCGGGACGAGGCGAGGAGCCACTCGAACCGCTGCTCGAGCGCCGAGGGCTCGGGCGGCTTCCGGTCCGGTGTCCCGGCGGCGCTTCCCGTCACCCCTCGAGGGTGGCCCACGCCTGCGACC
>JAJYVT010000137.1 GCA_021791845.1 Actinomycetes bacterium
CGGACGCGGTGCGCATCGCCGTTCGGGACGACTCCGACGTGTTCCCAGCGGTGCAGGAGCACGTCGTGCTCTCGATCAGCGGCCGCGGCCTCTCCATCGTGGCGTCGACGGCCGAGCAATGGGGCGCGCAGTCCCTCGGCCGGGGCAAGGAGGTGTGGGCCGTCCTGCGGTGACGATGGGTCGGTGGCGATGGTTGCCGGCCCGGCCCTCCGCCAGCCCGGCCCTCCGCCAGCCCGGCCCTCCGCCCGCTCGGCCCTCCGCCCGCTCGGCCGGCTGCTCATCCGGCCGCTCAGCCGTCCCGAACGGTCGGATGCGGGAGCGGGACCCGGACTCGCTGCTTGCGGTCCTCGAGGTACTTGGCGAGCGTCTTGTAGACCTTCCTGCCCGCGATCGCCGTGAGCTCGGCGGCCATCTCCTCGTAGACCGGGGCGTCGCCGACGAACGCCTCGGGCGCCTCCGTGCACCACCAGGCGAACTCGGCGCCGCCCGCGCCCCAGTGGCGGCGATCCCACTGCCCGACCGTGGAGGTCACGTGCCCGTCGTCGGCGACCTGGTCCTCCCGCCGCAGCGGGAGCTGCCAGCACACCTCGGGCTTCAGCTGCAGTGGGTGGACGCCGCGGGCGAGGGCCGCCTGGTGCAGCGCGCAGCCCGGCCCGGTCGGGAAGCCCGGCCGGTTGAGGAAGATGCACGCCCCCTCCACGAGACGGGTGATCGTCTCGCCCCGCTTGGTGCGTCGCACGATCCCGTTCTTCCTGGCCCGGCGTCGGAATTGCCACTCGTTGTCGCTGAGCTCCCCGGCGAAGCGCTCGACCCTCTGGACGTCCTCCTCGTCGACGAAGTGCGCGCCGTAGGAGCAGCACCCGTGGACGAGCTCGGGTGCCGGCTCGGTGAGGACCCCTTGGCAGCCCCGCCCGAAGATGCACGTCCAGCGGCTGGTCAGAAAGGTGACGTCGAAGACCCACGTGCGGTCTTCGTCGGGGTCTTCGAAGCTGACCCACTCGTGCACCGGGGCGGTGGCCATGGCGCCGGACCCTACCCCGTAAGATGTGCGCATGGCACGAACCGCTGAGGACCTGGCCGTCGTCACCCTGACGCCCGAGGCGCACAAGGTCGTACAGGAGGCGCTCTCGCAGGAGCCCGATCCCGAGCGGTTGGGCCTCTGGTTGGAGGTGCGCGGCGAACAGCAGGGGCAGTTCGTCTACGACCTCTATTTCCAGGGCGTCGCCGACGCGGGAGCGGAGGACGTGGTGAGCCAGGCGGAGGGCCTCGCGGTCGTCGTCCCCGCCGCCAGCGTGGACAAGCTGCGCGGCGCCCGCCTCGAGTGGAGCGACGAGGGTGACGGCGGGCTGGTGCTCGTCAACCCCAACACGCCGGAACCCTCATCATCGGGTGTCCCGCCCGAGGTGATGGAGGCCGGGATCGCGGGCCCCCTCGCCAGCAGGGTCTCGACAGTGCTCGAAGAGATGGTGAACCCCTCGATCGCCTCCCATGGCGGTCGGGCGGACCTCGTGGCGATGGACGAGCAGGGCGGCGTGGTCTACCTGCGGCTGTCCGGCGGCTGCCAGGGATGCGCCATGTCCCGCATGACCCTCACCCAAGGCATCGAGGTTGCGCTGCGCGACGAGATCCCCGAGGTCACCCGGGTGGTCGACGTCACGGACCACACCGGCGGCGCCAACCCGTACTACTAGGGGCACCGTGACGGCCTGGGGGGTGGTGGCCGTCTGCGCGATCGGCGGAGGGGTCGCCGGTCCGTTCGTCGAGCGAGTGGCCCGGCGCGCCCGGGCGGCCCCGGCTGGCGACGCTTCGCTCCCGGTGGCGGCCAGGACCACGCCCACGGTGGCGGCCACGACCCCGACCCCGCCCACGGTGGCGACCACGACCCCGACCCCGCCCACGGTGGCGGCGACGCTGATGCACGACGGGACGGCGACGCTGATGCACGACGGGACGGCGGGCGGTCCGGCTGCCCCCCGGTCCGTGCCGAAGTCGGAGATCGCGATGGTGACGGTGGTCACTGCCGCAGCGTGCGCGCTGGCCGCCGTTCGGCTGGGCGCGGTTCCCTCCCTGGCTGCCTACTGCGCCCTCTTCGGCGGGCTGGTGGCGGTCTCGGTCGCCGACCTGCGCTCCGGGCTCGTCCCTCGCCGCATCCTCTACCCGGGGCTCGGTCTGGTCGCGGTCGGCCTGGCCGCGGCCTCCGCCGACCTGGGGGAGTGGCGCCCGCTCCTCGACGCCGCCATCGGCGCGGCTGTCGCGTTCGCCGTCTTCTACGCCATTTGGTGGATCTACCCCAAAGGCCTGGGTTTCGGCGACGTGCGGTTGGCCGCCCTCTGCGGCCTCGGGCTGGGATTCCTCGGCTTCCGGCAGCTCTACGTCGGCTTCCTCGCCGCCTTCCTCTTCGGTGCCCTCGGGGGGCTCCTGGTGCTGGCGAGGCGGGGGGCGCGCCGGTTCCCCTTCGCGCCGGCGCTGGCCGCGGGCACGGCGTTCGGCGTGCTGTGGGGCGGCTGGCTGGGAAACTTCTGGTTGCATCCTGGATAGCGTTGCGGGGGTGCTTCGGTTCCTGACGGCTGGCGAGTCCCACGGCAAGGCGCTGGTCGTCGTGGTGGAGGGGATGCCGGCGGGCCTGCGGGTCACCGCCGAGGACGTGGCCCGTGAGCTCGGCCGACGCCGGCTCGGGTTCGGCCGCGGGCCGCGGATGCGCTTCGAGGCCGACCAGGTGACCCTGCTGGGGGGCGTGCGCCACGGCCGCACCCTCGGAGCCCCGGTGGCGATCGAGATCGGCAACTCGGAGTGGGAGCGGAAGTGGACGCAGGAGATGTCGCCTGCGCCCGGCCGGCCGGCCGGCGTGCTGACGCAACCACGCCCCGGCCACGCAGACCTGGCAGGGATGCAGAAGTACGGGTTCGACGACGCCAGGGACGTGCTCGAACGGGCATCGGCCCGGGAGACCGCCGCCCGGGTCGCAGCCGGCTCCCTGGCGAAGCTGCTTCTGGCGCAGCTGGGCATGTCGGTGGTGAGCCACGTCATCCAGCTCGGGCCCGAACGGGCCAAGGACGGCACCCGGCCCCGTCCCGAGGACCAGGATCGCATCGACGAGTCGCCGGTCCGCGCCTCGGACCCCGAAGCCGAGCACCGCATGGTTGCAGCGGTGAAGGCGGCCGCCAAGGCGGGGGACTCCCTCGGCGGCGTGGTGGAGGTCCTCGCGTACGACGTGCCGGTGGGGCTCGGCAGCCACGTGCACTGGGACCGGAAGCTCGACGGCCTGCTGGCGCAGGCGCTCATGAGCATCCAGGCCGTCAAGGCGGTCGAGATCGGCGAAGGATGGGAGATGGCGCGGCGGCGGGGGTCGGAGGCCCACGACGCCATTCGCTTCGACCCGACAGCCAGGAGCACGGGCGGCTATGTCCGCGAGACGACCCGGGCGGGGGGCATCGAGGGGGGGATCTCGGTCGGCGGGCTGGTGGTGGCCCGCGTCGCGATGAAGCCGCTGGCGACGCTCAACCGGCCGGTGATCGAGACGGTCGACGTGGTGACCAAGGGCTCCGTCGTCAGCTTCAAGGAACGCACCGACGTAACGGCGGTGCCGGCGATGGGCGTCGTCGCCGAGACGATGACGGCGCTGGTCCTCGCCGGCGAGGCACTGCGCAAGTTCGGGGGTGACTCGATGGCGGAGGTCCTCCGCAACCGGGGCGGCTTCATCGCGTCGCTCGGCGAGACCCTGTCGCCGCCGGTCCCCGAGTGACGCCCCGGCCGGAGATCGACCCGCTGCCGGGCCGCCCGATCCTGCTCGTCGGGATGATGGGTGCCGGCAAGACGACGGTCGGTCGCCTCCTCGCCGCCCGCCTCGGACGACGGTACGTGGACTCGGACGAGGAGGTCGAGGCAGCGACCGGCCGAACGGTCCGTGAGCTGTTCGACCAGGGCGGAGAGCAAGCGTTCCGCCCACTCGAGAGCCAGGCGTTGGCCGCCGCCGTGCGCGACGGGGGGGCGGTGGTGGTGGGTGTGGCCGGCGGCGCCGTGCTCGACCCGGCCAACCGAGCGCTGATCCGGCGTGCCGGGACGGTGGTGTGGCTGCGGGCGACACCCGAGACCCTGGCCCGCAGGATCGCCCATCCCGATGCTGCCGACCACCGCTCGGGGCGCCGCGCCGACCACCGGCCGTTGCTCGAGCACGATCCCGCAGGTGTCCTCCGGCGGCTGGACGAGGAGCGCCGTCCCCTCTACGAGGCCGTGGCGGACGCGGTGGTCGACGTCGACGACGTCGGCCCCTCCGTGGCGGTCGACAGGGTCCTGGCGGCGATCGGCGGATCGCATCCTGAGCACCGGCAGACCCCGGACCGTCCGCTCGGGGCCCTCGGGTGGGAGGGGGGCGTGGCCCGATGATCACGGTCCCGGTGGACCTCGGGAACCGGGGCTACGACGTGCTCGTGGGCGACGGGGCGAGCAACGAGCTGGCCGGAATGCTCCGCGAGCGGGCGCCACGGGCACGGCGGGCGGCGTTCATCTGCGACGAGCTCGTCGCCGGGCAGCCGTGGTTCCCGGCGCTGGACCCGGGAATGCCCTTCACGGTGCACGCGATCGTCCCGGGTGAACGATCGAAGAGCTTGTCGACCGTCGAGTCCCTTGCTCGGGCGCTCGCGCACAACGAGCTCGCCCGCGACGACGTGGTCGTCGGCGTGGGCGGCGGCGTGGTCACGGATCTCGCCGGGTTCGTGGCGGCGACCTACCACCGTGGCGTGGCGTACTGCCCCGTGGCGACCACGCTCCTGGCCCAGGTGGACGCGGCCGTGGGCGGCAAGACGGGCGTGAACCTGCCGGAGGGCAAGAACCTCGTCGGCGCCTTCTGGCAGCCGGTCGGAGTGCTGTGCGACACCGCCCTCCTCGAAACCTTGCCCGATCGGGAATGGGCCTGTGGGCGTGGCGAGATGGCCAAGTACGCCTTTCTCGGCGTCCCCTCCCTCGCCGGCTTGCCGCTCGAGGAGCAGGTGGCGCGGTCCGTGGCCTGCAAGGCGGCGTTCGTCGGGGCCGACGAGCGCGAGGCCGGAAGACGGGTGCTCCTCAACTACGGCCACACCCTTGCCCACGCACTCGAGGCCGAGGCGGCGCGGCGAGGGCGGGACGTCCGTCACGGCGAGGCCGTGGCGGTGGGGCTGGTGTACGCGGCGCTGGTGGCCCGCCGCCTCGGACGGATCGACGACGCACGGGTGGCCTTCCACCGCGACGTCGTGGAGCGCTTCGGCCTCCGGGCCACGCTGCCCGGTGGGCCCGGCGCGTGGGACCACGGGGAGCTGCTCGCCTACATGGGACGGGACAAGAAGGCCGCCCACGACCTCGCCCTCGTGCTGGACGGGCCGGAGGGTCTGTCCCTGGTGCACGGAATCGACCGCTCCGTGGCGGCACGGGCGCTCGAGGAGCTCGAGGCCGCCGACCGCAGGGAGGGGTGCGCATGACGACGGAGCCAGCGGGACCTGGGGCGGGCCCGGGCTCGGGCCCGAGGGCGGGACCGGGACGGCGGACCCACATCACGTTGCTGTCGGGCCCCAACCTCAACCTGCTGGGCGAGCGGGAACCCGAGATCTACGGCGCGGCCCGCTTGGAGGACCACGTCCGGCGGGCGGGCGCCGCCGCTGCCGCCCAGGGGTGGACGCTCGACCACCGTCAGACGAACCACGAAGGGGCGCTGGTGGAGGCCGTGCACGCCGCCAGGGAGCGATCGGCCGCGCTCGTGGTGAACGCCGGCGCGCTGACCCACACCAGCTGGTCCCTCCACGACGCCCTGGCCGCCTTCGAGGGCGTCGTCATCGAGGTGCACCTCTCGAACCCGGCGGCGCGTGAGCCCTTCCGCCACCGCTCGGTCGTGGCGCCCGTCGCCGACGGCCTGGTGGCTGGGATGGGCGGCTTGGGCTACGAGCTTGCGGTCGAGGCGGCCATCCGCCTGGCTGACGAGCGGGTACCACGCGAAGATCTCCAGGACCACAGTGAGGAGGAGCGATGAGAGCGTTGCACGTGGCACCCCGGCTCGATGCCCTGCGGGACCGGTTCGACGGCGCGTCGGTCGACGCCCTGGTCGTCACCAACCTGGTCAATGTGCGGTACCTGACCGGGTTCACCGGGTCGGCCGGGATCCTCGCCGTGACCGCCAAGGGCGCCCTGCTCACGACCGACGGCCGGTACCGCACGCAGTCGGCTGAACAGGTGGAGGCGGCCGGGGCCGCGGTGGAGATCGAGATCGGCGGGCTCCAGGCCCAGCGTGACGCGGTCAAGGCCCTGCTGGCAGGGGCGGAGCGCATCGGGCTCGAGGCCGACCACGTGAGCTGGAGCGGCAGCCGCCAGTGGGGGGAGCTCGTGGGCGAGGTCGTCCCGACGAGCGGCGAGGTCGAGGCCCT
>JAJYVT010000035.1 GCA_021791845.1 Actinomycetes bacterium
GGCCTGGGAGCTGGAGCGCTGCATCGCGCTGGTGCGGTCCCACCCCCGGGCCCGGACACTGGCGCTCTGGGTGATGGCCGAGGTGCCCTCGGTCGCCTACTGGATCCCCACCTATGCGGCGATGGGCATCGAGGGCGTCTCCATCGGCAGCAACGACCTGACGCAGCTCATGCTCGGGGTCGACCGCGACTCCACCGTCCTGGCCGACCTCTTCGACGAGTCGGACCCAGCCGTGCTCGACGCCATCGACCGCATCGTCGAGGCGTGCCGGAGGTCCGGCATCACGTCGTCACTGTGCGGCCAGGCCCCCTCCAACCGGCCCGAGTTCGCCGAGCACCTGGTCCGCGCCGGCATCACGTCGATCTCGGTGAACCCCGACGCGGTCGACCCGGTCCGCAAGACGATCGCAACCGCCGAATGGCGCATGCTGCTCGAGCGCGCCCGCCCCGAGCCCGTGGCACCGCCGGCGCTCCTGCCGCGGCACCCCGTCCACACCGTCGCCGACCGGGCGGTCAGTCGCCCAGCTTGACCCGGGCCGCCTGGAGCAGGTCCCGCCGAGCCCGGAGCCCCTCGCGGAACGAGGCGTTGTCGGTGTCGGCGATCTCGTGGCTGAGGTCCCGCACGGCGTCGTCCAGCACGGTACGGAGCGCGTCCGCCTCCTGCTCGTCCAGCTCGATCTGCATGGCGGCTCCAGCCTAGGACTACGAGGCCGCCGGCACGGGGGCCTCGTCCGGCGACAATCGGATGCAGTCCCGGACCTCGATCAACGCGAGGTGGACCGCCTGGCTCGCCTGATCGAGCCCCATGACGGCCAGGCCACCGCCGAGGGCCGGGTCTGCGACGACCGCGTCCAGGCGGGCGGAGAGCGACGCCAGATCGTCGACCAGCTGCTGGAGCTGCTGCTCGGCCAGGGCAGGGCCGGGGGGCTGCAACGAGGGTGCGGTGACCATAGGGGGCAGCATCCTCCCCTGACGCAGGGCGGACTAGGGCCGGAGGTCCCGAACGCCGCAGCGGCGGAGCGGGGGGGACCACGGTGGCGCAGGGACCTTGGCCACTGTGACGACCGCTCCGCGGTGCCCACGCTCGACGTGTCGCCAGCGGAACGAAGGGGAGCGAAGGAGGAGCCGATGCGCCGGACCTCGCCCGGGCTCGCCGTTCGTGCAAAGCCCCGATCCAACCTTTCGCGGGGCGCCGCGGCGCCGGCGCGCCCACCCGGCCGGCACCTGGCGGCCGCGGCCCTGGCCGCCGCCGGTCTGTGCGCCTCGGGGCTGGGGCTGGTCGGTGCGGGCGCCGCCGGCGCGCAAGCTCCGCCGCCAGCCTTCTTCACCTGGCAGGCGCCGGGCGGCACGTCGACGTCAGGGTCCCGCGTGGTCGCGCTGACCTTCGACGACGGTCCCGGGCCCTTCACCCCGCAGGTGCTCTCGGTGCTCGAGGCCTACCACGTGCCGGCCACCTTCTTCGAGATCGGCGAGAACGTCGCCCGGTACCCCCAGGACACCCGCCTGGTCGCCCACGCCGGGTACCCGGTCGAGGACCACACGTGGAGCCACCCCGATCTGGCCACGCTCCCGGCGTCGGCCATCGGCAGCCAGATCGACCGGACGCAGGCCGAGATCCGGTCGGTCATCGGCCAGACCCCCAGTTGCGTCCGGCCCCCGGACGACGCGTGGAACGACACGGTGCTCGAACAGGTCGGCGAACGAGGGCTCACGACCATGAGCTACTCGGTGGACCCCCGCGACTGGGCCCTGCCCGGGGTGACAGCCATCGTGCGCTCGGTCCTCGGCGCCGCCTTCCCGGGCGCGGTCGTCGACCTCCACGACGGCGGGGGCGACCGGTCCCAGACGGTGGCGGCCCTGCCCCGGATCATCACCGGGCTCGAGGCCGCCGGCTACCGGCTCGTCCCCATCTGCGGGTACCTGGCGCAGCGGCACAAGAGCGTGCTCGCGGCGTTCGGGCAGGCGCCGGCGGAGGGGCCGTCCGTCGTCTCGAACGCGCCGCTGGTGGGCGCGGCCCCGTCAGCTCCTTCGGGGCTGTGGCTGGTGGCGTCCGACGGCGGGGTCTTCAGCTTTGGCGCCCCGTTCTTCGGCTCGATGGGCGGCCGGCACCTCAACGCGCCGATCGTGGGGATGGCCGCCCCTCCGACACGGAGGGGGTACTGGCTGGTGGCCCGGGACGGCGGGATCTTCAGCTTCGGCACCGCCGGCTTCCACGGCTCGACGGGCGGGACGCACCTCAACGCGTCGATCGTGGGCATGGCCGCCGACCCGGCCACCGGCGGGTACTGGCTGGTGGCGTCCGACGGCGGGGTCTTCAGCTTTGGCGCCCCCTTCTTCGGCTCGATGGGCGGGCGGACAGCCGGTGCCCGCTTCTTCGCCCTGGTGGTGACCGGCGGCGGCGCCGGGTACTGGGTGGCCGGCGACACCATCCTGGCGGCGTAGGCGCTCGCCGCTCACGGGTACGGTCGGACGAGATGGCGACGCACGACTCCGCCACCCGCTTCCTCCCGCCCGGCCCCACCGACCTCGAGGCCTTGCGCCAGGCGAGCCGGGGATGCCGCGGCTGCCCCCTGTACGAGACGGCGACGCAGACGGTGTTCGGCTCGGGCCCGGCGGACAGCTCGCTCATGCTCGTGGGCGAGGAGCCGGGCGATCAGGAGGACCGGGCGACTGGGAGGCGCGCGCCAGCGCCACCACGCGGTTCGTGGAGGACCTCACCGAAGCAGGGCGTCTCACCCGCGGGTGACCCGGTGGGTGGGCGTCCCGCCGCTGGGCGGGCGTCCCGCGACGACGTCATCGACCGGCGGTACGACTCCAGGGCCGACGACGTACGACGGTGAGGCCGCCGGCGGCACCCGCCGCCCCGCTCACGGCGGCGACAACGGCCGGGCCCGCCGTCCGGGCCAGCCGCCGGGCGGGCGAGGGCGCCGGCCGGGCGACCCCGACCCGGTCCTCGGGCCGCACCCCTGCAGACGGCGGACCGGCGTCCTGGCGGGCGGCCAGGCGCATCACCTCGCCGAGGTGGAGGGCGCGCCGACCGGTCCCGGCCTGCTCGATCTGGGTCTTGCAGGAGAAGCCGTTGGCCACGACGGCGACGTCGTCGCCGGCCTTGCGAACCGCCGGAAGCAGCGCCTCGTCGCCGCACGCCAGCGAGAGCTCCATCTTCCCCTTCTCGAACCCCCAGGACCCGGCCAGACCGCAACACCCGCCGGTCAGCTCGGTCACCGACGAGCCCATCCGTTCCAGCACCCGCCTCTCGGTCGCGATCCCCCCGGTGGCCCGGTGGTGGCAATGCCCCCAGAGGAGCGCGTCGCCCTCGAAGCGGGGGACCTCGACGTCGAAGGTCTCGAAGAACTCGCCGAAGTGGAAGGCGTTCTCGCCGAGCCGCTGGGCGTCGTCGTCGTGCGGGAGCACCCGCTGGAGCTCGTCCTTGAAGACGGCGAGACAGCTCGGCTCCATCCCGACGACCGGCGTGCCGGCCCGGATGTGGGGGCGGAGCCGGTCCACGCAACGGCGCAAGTAGCGCTCGGCCGCGTCGAGGAACCCGTAGTCGTAGAGGGGTCGGCCGCAGCAGAGGTGCCCGGACGGCATCACCACCTGCCAGCCGGCGTCCTCGATCGCCTCGACGCAGGCCACACCAACGTCCGTGTGCAGGTAGTTGTTGAAGGTGTCGGGGAAGAGCACGACCGGCGGTCCCCCGGGATTGGCCGTCCCGCCGCGGCGGGCGAACCACGCCTGCAGCGGCATGGGCGCGAACCGCGGGACGGACCGGCGCCGGTCGACCCCGGCGACCAGCTTCGCCAGCCGCGCCGTCCCCGGCGACTGGGTGGCGGCGTTGACCAGCTCGGGCGCGACCGCGGCGAGCTGGGCCCACCGGTCGATGAACCCGAAGGCGTAGGCGTAGCGCGGCCGTCGGCGTCGCAGCGAGCCGTAGTGGTGGTAGAGGAACTCGGCCTTGTACGTCGGCATGTCCACGTTGACGGGGCAGTCGTTGGTGCAGCCCTTGCAGGCCAGGCACAGGTCGAGGGCGTCGAAGACCTCACGCGACGCCCACCCGTCGGTGATGACCTCCCCCCGGAGCATCTCGAACAGGAGGCGGGCACGGCCACGGGTGCTGTGCTGCTCGTCGCCCGTCGCCCGGTAGCTGGGGCACATCGTCTGGTCAGCCTCGGGGACCCGGCACTTGCCGACACCCACGCATCGGAGCGCGGCATGGGCGAAGTCCCCGTCGTCCTCCCGGTACGTGAACTTCGTCTTCGGTCGCCACGGGTCGTAGTCCACGCCCAGCTTGAGGTTCTCGTCGAGCCGGTACGGGTCGACCACCTTCCCCGGGTTCATCTTCCACTCGGGGTCCCAGATCAGCTTGAACTCGCGCATGGCCTGCACGAGCTCCTCGCCGTACTGCTTGACCAGGAGCTCTGCACGCTGCTGACCGTCGCCGTGCTCGCCCGACAGCGTGCCGCCGTAGGAGACGACCAGGTCGGCCGCCTCCTCGAGGAAGCGGCGGTAGTCCCGCAGGCCCCCGGCGGTGCGGAGGTCGAAGTTGATGCGCGAGTGGAGGCAGCCTTGGCCGACGTGGCCGTAGAAGGCCCCCCGGTACCCGAAGCGGTCGTAGAGCCGCTCGAGATCGGCGAGGTACTCGGCCATCCGCGGTGGGGGGACGGCCGAGTCCTCCCAGCCCGGCCAGTGGTCGCCACCGCCGGGCGGGAAGGCGGTCGCACCGAGCCCCGACTCACGGATCGCCCAGAAGTCCTCGCTGTTGCCGCCCTCCTGCACGCTCTTGGAGATGACGGTCCGGTCGGGCGCCACCCCGTGTGCCCCGAGCCAGGCCACGAGCTCACCGGCTTGACGTACGGACTCGCTGGGATCGTCCGCGCCGAACTGGACGAGCAACCAGGCGTGGGGCCCGCGGCGCGGGAGCTCACCGAGATCGGCCATGTTCATGTGGAGCGACTGCTGGTCCTCGATGAGGAGGTGGTCGATCGCCTCGAGCCCGATGGGCCGGAAGTGCTCGAGGATCTCCGGCACGGCGGCGGCGGCGGCACAGACGTCCTCGTACTGGACCACGACGGTCGTCCGCTCCAGCAGGGCCGGCGTCAGCTTCAGGACGGCACGGAGCACGGTGACGCACGTGCTCTCCGTGCCGACGAGGGCGCGTGCGACGTTGAACCCCTTCTCCGGGAGGAGCTCGTCGAGGTTGTAGCCGGAGACCCGCCGCGGCAGTTCCTCGACCGACGGGTAGCCGGCGCGGATGGCGTCGGCGTAGCGGTCGCGGAGATCCCGGAGCCGGGCGTACACCGCGCCCTTGGGCCCGCCCTCGGCGATGATGCGGTCGAGCTCCTCCTCCTCCCCGACGCCGACCCAGAAGCGCTGCCCGCCGTAGGTCACGATCTCGAGGGCGTGGACGTTGTCCGAGGTACGGGGGCCGGGCCCGTAGAGCTGGGACTGGACCGAGTGGACCCCGCAGGAGTTGTTGCCGAGGTTCCCACCGATCGTGCAACGCGTGTGGGAGGAGGGGTCGGGCCCGAAGACCAGGTTCAGCTCCCCGGTCCGGCGGTTGAGCTGCTCGTTGACGACGCCCGTCTGCGTCGTCACCAACCTGGCCGCCTCGTCGATCTGCTCGATCGCCGTGAGGTACTTCGTGTGGTCGATGACCACCGCCACGTTGACCGTCTCGCCCGAGAGGCTCGTGCCCCCGCCCCGGTTGACCACGGGTGCACCGAAGGCGGCGCAGACCCGGTGCACGGCCACCACGTCGTCCAGGGTGCGCGGGACCACCACCCCGATCGGCACCTGCCGGAAGTTGGACGCGTCGTTGGCGTACAAGGCGAGCGACTGCGAGTCGAACCGGACCTCGCCTTCCACCGCGCTCCGCAGCGCCGCTTCGAGCCGGTGCCGGTCAACGGTGGCGGAACCGACCATCCGGACCGCCATGGCCGGTGCCGGCTTGACGGGGATGGTCCGCCGACGTCCGACGAGCGTCTCCTCCACGGTGTGGGAACCTCCTTGCGTCCGGCCTCCTGGCGCCCGGCGGCCTGCGCCGCAGGGAGCACTGCGCGCGCCCGAGCGTGGCATCCGGTGCGCGGCCCCTACCCCGGGTGCCGGACGGGTACACCGACGCTTGCCCCCGGGAGACGACGGGTACCGCGTAGGCGAAGGGCCACCCGACGGAGCGCGAGGGCGCGGGGCGGTGGCCGAACCACCCAGGCGGTGCAGGCATCGACCAGCGCTGCGGGGCACGAGCGAGCACGAGCGAGACGGGAGCGGACGCGTGGGAGACGTAGCGGAATTCATGCTGGAGCGGCTGGCCGAGTGGGGCATCCATCGCGTGTACGGCTACCCGGGCGACGGGATCAACGGCTTCCTCGGCGCCTTCGAGCACGTCGAAGAGCCGGTGTTCACGCAGACCCGCCACGAGGAGATGGCGGCCTTCATGGCCTGTGCGCACGCCAAGTTCACCGGCCACATCGGAGCCTGCATGGCCACGTCGGGTCCAGGTGCGGCCCACCTCGTCAACGGCCTCTACGACGCCAAGCTCGACCACCAG
Organism: Actinomycetes bacterium; assembly: GCA_021791845.1. GTDB lineage: Bacteria > Actinomycetota > Acidimicrobiia > Acidimicrobiales > RAAP-2 > JAJYVT01. Next base: position 6,547 of record JAJYVT010000035.1, read on the forward strand.
CCGGTCGTCGCCATCGTCGGCCAGCAGAAGCGCCAGTCGGTGGGCGCGCACTACCAGCAGGAGGTCGACCTCCAGAGCCTCTTCAAGGACGTGGGAGGTTTCGTCAGCACCGTCATGGACCGGCACGCCGGGCGCCACGTGCTGGACCGGGCCGTCAAGTCGGCGCTCACCGAGCGCCGGCCTGCCGTCGTGATCGTGCCCGAGGACGTCCAGGAGGCGACGTACTCCGACCCGCCCCGACAGCACGGGAGCGTCTACTCGAGCGTGGGCTGGTCGTCACCGCACATGGTGCCGGACGACAAGCTCCTCCGCCAGGCCGCCGACGTCCTGAACGAGGGCGACAAGGTCGCCATCCTCATCGGCCAAGGCGCCCGCAAGGCGGCAGCCGAGGTGGTGGAGGTGGCAGAGCTGCTCGGGGCCGGCGTGGCCAAGGCACTCCTGGGCAAGGACGCGATCCCCGACACACTCCCGTTCACGACGGGACCGCTGGGGCTGCTCGGGACCGAGCCTTCGAACAAGATGATGGAAGGCTGCGACACCCTCTTCATGATCGGCACGAGCTTCCCGTACGCCGAATGGCTGCCGACCCCGGGGCAGGCACGCTGCGTGGAGATCGACATCGACGGGTCGCTCATCGGCGTGCGCTATCCCAACGACGTCTCCCTCGTCGGCGACGCACGGGACACGCTGCGCGCCCTCATCCCCCTCCTCGATCGAAAGACCGACCGGACGTGGCGGATGGCGATCGAGGGGGAGGTGCGAACCTGGCGCAAGGTGCTCGAGGACCGCGCCCACCAGCCCGGGGACCCGGTGAACCCCCAGTTGGTCTTCTACGAGCTGAACAAGCGCCTCCCCGATCGCTGCATCACGACCTCGGACTCGGGGTCGGCCACGAACTGGTGGGCCCGCTACATCGACATCCGGCCGGGCATGCGCGCCTCGTTGTCGGGCACGCTCGCCACGATGGTCCCCGGCGTGCCCTACGCCATCGGGGCCAAGTTCGCCTTCCCCGATCGACCGGTGATCGCCTTCACGGGCGACGGAGCGTTCGAGATGCTGGGCATGAACGAGCTGCTGACGGTCAAGCGCTACGAACAGGAGCTGACCGCCCGCAACCCCACGCTCATCGTTGCCGTTCTGGTGAACAAGGACCTCAACCAGGTCTCCTACGAGCAACGGGTCCTCGGCGCCGACCCCAAGAACCCCGCCACCCAGACGGTGCCCTACGTGCCGGCGGCGGAGATGGCGACGCTGTTCGGCTTCCAGGGCATCAAGGTGGACCGGCCCGAGGACGTCGGGCCCGCGTGGGACCGGGCACTCGCCGCCGAGGGCCCGACCCTGCTCGAGTTCGTCACCGATCCCCAGATCCCCCCGCTCCCGCCGCACGTGCGGGCAGCCATGCTGAAGAAGACCCTGAAGGCACTGGCCAGCGGCGACGAGGACGCCAAGGGTGTCGCCATCAAGGGGTTCAAGGGAAAGTGGGCGGAGTTCTCCGAGCACGCCAAGGACCTGCTGGCGCAGCGGGACTGACCGGGGACGCCCCACCCCTCGGGGAACGAGGGGGTACCGTTCGCTGCGTGTCCATGCACGAGCGCGAGCGGGCCGGGCGCGCCACGGCCTTCGACGGCGAGGCCTACCAGGCCCGGTTCGACGCCCTCGCGGCCCAGGGGGTGGACGTCCACGGCGAGGCCACCTTCGTCCTCTCCTTCGCACCTCGGACCGTGCTCGACGCCGGATGCGGCACCGGCCGCGTCGCCATCGAGCTGGCGCGCCGGGGGGTCGAGGTGGTGGGGGTCGACGTCGACCGCTCGATGCTCGCCGAGGCCCGAAGCCGCGGACCCGGCATCCGGTGGGTGGAAGCCGACCTCGCCGCCCTCGAGCTCGGCCGGACGTTCGACGTGGTCGTCCTGGCGGGGAACGTCCCCATCTTCTGTCCTCCCGGCTCGAGGGCCGCGCTCGTCGGTTCCTGCGCGGCCCACGTGGCACCGACCGGCGTGCTGGTCGCGGGGTTCCAGCTCGGCCGGGGCTACGGGCTGGACGAGTGGGACGAGGCGTGCGCGGCGGCGGGGCTGCAGCTCGACCAGCGGTGGTCGAGCTGGGACCGGGAGCCGTTCGAGCCTGACCGGGGGTACGCCGTGTCGGTGCACCGGCACCGGGAAGCGGCGCGCAAGGCTCAGGCCGCCGTCACCTCCGACAGCTGAGCGGCGATCGACTGCGCCCAGCCCCTGATCTCCTGCCAGTCCCGGAAGTCACCCTCGAGGCCGCGCACGACCCACAGAGCGGCACGCTGCAGGCCGTGGAGCTCGCCGCGCTCGAGCTTGCCGGCGAACATCTTGTGCTCTCGGGCATGGGTCGCCTGGAGGACCGCCGCCAGCTCTGCCGGGTCCTCCCCCATCTGCCGAGCGAGCTTCCCACCGGGCTTCCCGACCGGGCCGCTGGAGAACAGCCACACGGGCCGGCCCGGAAGCTCGGTCGCAACCCGCGTCGCAAGGGCCGTGGCCGGCTCGAGCCAGTGACCGGCGTACACGGCGCTGCCGAGGACCACGGCGTCGAGGCCCGCCAGGGCTCCTGCCTCGTCGGGCGGGAGCACGCGCACGTCGTGGCCGCCCGACCGGAGCACCTCACCGATCGCCTGGGCGATCGCTTCGGTCGAACCGTGCTCGGATGCTGCCGTCACCAGGACTCGCATGCCGTGCCTCCTTCCCTGGTCACGGCCGCTGGCGGCGTTGCCGGCGGCCGCTCGCTCCGCCGTGGGTACCACCGCCAGTCTGGGCGCCCTCCCCTCCGGGCCACAGGGCCCTAGGTCCCGTCCGCTCGGCGCGAACCTGACGTTCGGCCCTGCCCGGCCGGCGGCCCGGCGAGGAGGATGGTCGGGTGGAGTCCGAGCGCGTGGACGGGCGTCAGTTGCTGGCTCGTCACGTCGCCAGTGCGCTGCTCATGGTGGTCCTTCTCGGCCTCGCCGCCGGTGGGCTGGCCGAGCTCCTCGGCGCCCCGGGCGCGGCGGATGACGCGTGGAGGGCGACCGGCGCCCTCGGGGCCGCCTACTCGCTCTGGACGGTGGTCGACGCCGTTCGAGGCCACCACCTCGGAGTGGACCTCATCGCCCTGCTCGCGCTCGTCGGGACGCTCGCCACCGGCGAGGTCCTGGCTGCCGCCGTGATCGCCACCATGCTCACGACGGGGCGGGCCCTCGAGGACTGGTCGGCGGGGAGGGCGCGGCGGGCGCTGCGGGCGCTCGTCGCCCGGGCGCCGCGGACGGCCCATCGCTACGCCGGTCGCCTCCTGGAGACCGTGGCGCTCTCCGAGGTCCGCCCGGGTGACCTACTGGTGGTGGCGACCGGGGAGCTGGTGCCGGTTGACGGCCGTCTCACCGGTCCCGCCGTCCTCGACGAGTCGACGTTGACCGGCGAGTCGTTGCCGGTGGCCCGGGCCGCCTCCGACGCAGTCCGCAGCGGAGCGGTCAACGCCGGTGTGCCGTTCGAGATGCACGCCACCGCCACGGCCGACGAGAGCACGTACTCGGGCATCGTGCGGCTCGTCGCCGCGGCCGAGTCCTCGCGTCCGGCGTTCGTCCGGCTCGCCGACCGCTACGCGCTGCTCTTTCTCCCCCTGACCGCCGCGGTGGCGGGGGCGGCCTGGCTCGGCGGCGGCGCCGCCCGGGCCGTCGCCGTGCTCGTCGTCGCCACGCCCTGCCCGCTGATCCTGGCCGCGCCGGTCGCCTTCGTCGCCGGACTGTCGCTGGCGTCGAGACGCGGGATGGTCGTGAAGGGAGGCGACGTCCTCGAGCGGCTCGCCCGCTGCACCACCCTGCTCTTCGACAAGACGGGCACGCTGACCGAGGGCCGCCCTCGGCTCGTCTCCATCGCCACCGCGGCGTCGACCGCCGTTCCCGAGGTGCTCCACGCCGCCGCCTCACTCGACCAGTTCTCTCCCCACGTGCTGGCGGGGGCTCTGGTACGACGGGCGGTCGACGACGGCGACACGCTCGACCGGCCCGAGCACGTCGAGGAGGTTCCCGGGGAAGGCATCCGGGGCCGGGTGGGCGGCCGGGCGGTGGCCGTCGGGTCGGCGCGGTGGGCCGGGTTCGACTCGACCCCCGGCTGGGCCAGGCGGGCGCAACGCCGTGCCCGCCTGGAGGGGGCGCTCACCGTCTTCGTCTCGGTCGACGGCCTGCCCGCCGGCGTGCTCGTCTTCGAGGACCCGATCCGACCCGACGCCGCCCGCACCATGCGAGCCCTTCGCCACGCCGGCATCGGCCGGCTGGTCATGGTCACCGGCGACCGCCCCGAGGTGGCCGAGTCGGTCGGCTCGGCGCTCGGGCTCGACGCCGTCGAGGCCGAGCAGTCACCGGCGGACAAGCTCGACGTCGTCACCGCCGAGCGGAGCCGGGCACCGACCGTCATGGTGGGAGACGGCGTGAACGACGCTCCGGCCCTGGCGGCGGCGGACGTGGGGGTCGCCATGGGGGCCCGCGGCGCCACCGCGTCCAGCGAGGCGGCCGACATGGTCCTGAGCGTGGACCGACTGGACCGGCTGGCGGAGGGCCGGTCCATCGCCGTGCGGACCAGGCGCATCGCGGTCCAGAGCGTCGCCGTGGGGATGGCCCTGTCGCTGGCGGCGATGGGCGTGGCAGCGCTCGGAGGGCTCGCACCGGTGTGGGGGGCGCTCTTGCAGGAGGGGATCGACGTGGCGGCGATCCTCAATGCGTTGCGCGCCCTCCGGCCCCAGCGGGCGAGCGTCACCCTCGATGCCGCCGGCCTCGAGCTGGCACGACGGTTCCACGGCGAGCACGGCGGGGTCGAGGCGGTCGCCGGCAGGGCACGCGCCGTGGCCGACAGCCTGGGGTCGGCCGGCGCCGACGAGGCGCTGCGCGACCTGCGGGGACTGCACCAGGACCTGGTGGACGTCGTGCTGCCCCACGAGGCGGCCGAGGACCGCGAGCTCTATCCCCTGCTGGACCGGGCGCTGGGGGGGGTGAACCCCACCGGCCCGCTCAGCCGGGAGCACGCCGAGATCGCCCACGACGTCCGCCGCCTCGGTCGGCTCCTCGACGACGTCGGCCCCGAGAGCTGGGACGAGGACGACGTCGCCGACTTCAGGCGCCTCCTCTACGGCCTCGTCGCCGTGCTCCGGCTGCACACCGCCCAGGAAGAGGAGGGCTACCTCTCCCTCAGCGACGACGTGGCGGCCGCGCACGGTCCGGGCCGCTGACGGCGACGGCAACGGCGAGCACCAGCACGGCGCCGGCGGCGATCGCCGCGCTCGCCACCGTCGCCGTGACGGGTGGCGCCTCGAGGCCGAACAGGTCCCGGCCGAGCGGGACGACCCAGGCGAGCACGGCGCCGGCGGCCATCGCCGCGACCACGAGCACCCGCCAGAGGGTGAGCGGCCGGGAGACGACGACGAGCACGGCGAGCCCCACCACCACGAGCACCCCGGTGGCGGCCGTGCGCGACGCCAGCCCGTGCGCTCCCAGCGGGTAGCGGGCCACGAGGTACGCCGCCAGCGTGGACACGGCGGCGACGACGCCGGCCGGCCCGGCGAGGCGGAGCACCCGCTGGACGAAGTCCGACTGGGCTCGGGGGGCGCCCGGCGCCAGCGCGAGGAAGAACCCCGGGATGCCGATGGTGAGCGAGCTCACGAGCGTGAGGTGGCGCGGATAGAAGGGGTAGGGGACGGCGGCGACCCCCACGACCAGGGCCAGCGTCGTCGCGTAGACGGTCTTGGTGACGAACAGCCGTGCGACCCGCTGGATGTTGGCGATGACCCGCCGCCCTTCGGCGAGGATCTGGGGCACCACGGCAAAGGCGCTGTCCAGGAGCACGACCCTGCCGACGGCGCGCGCCGCCGGGCTGCCGGTCCCCATGGCGATGCCCAGGTCCGCCGCCTTCAGGGCGGGGATGTCGTTCACGCCGTCGCCCGTCATCGCCACCACGCGGCCCCGGTCCTGGAGGGCGCGCACGACATCGCGCTTCTGGTGCGGCTGGACCCGCCCGATCACCGAGACGTCCTCGATGGCCTCGCCCAGCGCGGTCGGGTCGGCCGGGAGCGAGGCGGCGTGGAAGGGGCGGTCGGCGCCTGGGATGCCCACGGCGCGGGCGACCGTGGCCACCGTCCCCGGATCGTCGCCCGAGAGCACGAGGACCCGGATGCCCTGGGCCCGCAGGTAGTCGATGGTCTGGCGGGCGTCGGGGCGGAGCCGCTCCTCGTACACCGCCCATCCGGCGCACTCGAGCCGGGACGGGAGCACGTCCGGCGTCAGGTGCTCGAACGAGCGCGCGACCAAGAGGACGCGGTGGCCGGCAGCCGCGATCGCCTTCACCGCTCGCGCGTACCGGGGTTCGAGCGCCGGCATCACGACCTCTGGCGCCCCGATCACCCAGGTTCCCTGATCGGCGAACTCCATCGCGCTCCACTTGCGCTGGGAGGAGAAGGTGGACACTCGAACGAGGTCCCATCCGGCAGGTGCCTTCACCGCCCGCGCGGCGCGCATCGTGGCGTTGGGCGCCCGGTCCTCCGCAGCCATCGCCCCGACGGCGTCCTGCGTCGGCGCACCGCCGACCGAGACGATCTCGTGGAGGTGCAGGCCCGGTTCGGTCAACGTGCCCGTCTTGTCGATGCACAGCGTGTCCACCCGTGCCAGGCCTTCGATGGCAGCGAGCTCCTGGACGAGCACACGGCGCTGCGCCAGCCTGACCGCACCGACGGCGAAGGCGACGGTGGTGAGCAGCACGAGGCCCTCGGGGACCATCGCCCCGATCCCGGCGACGCTGCCGCGGACGGCGCCGTTCAGCGCCTGGCCCGACCGCACGACCTGGCTCGTCACCAAGAGCGCCCCGAGCGGCACCATCAACCAGCTGATCACCCGCAGGATGCGGTTGATGCCGTTTCGCAGCTCCGACCGCACGAGATCGAACCGTCGGGCCTCCTGCTCCAAGCGCTGCGCGAACGCCTCGGCCCCCACCCGGTCCACCCGCATCATGCCGTGACCCGCGAGCACCGCGCTGCCGGAGAGCACCCCGTCACCGGGAGCCTTGGGGACGGGCCTCGACTCGCCGCTCAAGAGCGACTCGTCGACCTCCAACCTCTCCGCCTCCAGTATGGTCCCGTCGGCGATGATCTGGTCCCCGGGCTCGAGCTCGAGCACGTCGTCGACGACCACCGCTCCGACCGGGACGTCGCCGCGCTCGCCGTCGCGAATGGCGTGCGCGTGCGGCGCCGTGAGAAGGGCGAGGTGGTCGAGCGTCCACTTGGCCCGGATCTCTTGGGCGATGCCGATCAGCGTGTTCACCGCGAGGACGATGCCGAACAGGGCGTCCTGGAGCGGTCCGACCACGAGCACCACTGCGAACAGCGCTCCCAGGATGGCGTTGAACCGGGTGAGGACGTTGGCGCGCAGGATCTGGACGACGCTCCGGCCCGCCGCCGGTACCGTGTTCACGGCGCCAGCCGCCGTCCGTGCCGCAACCTCCTCCTGGCTCAGCCCGAGGACCTCGGGACCGTCACGCCGGGAGGTGGGCGCGGCTGGAGAGCGAGACCCGGGGTCCATGCCGCCATCCTGGGGAGCCGGACCCGACCCCGTCGAGAGGCGGAAGTCCCCTCGCGTGGCGGGTCGGTGGTCGTGTGGCCGGCCGTCGTGTGGCGGGTCGGTGGTCGTGTGGCCGGCCGCCGCCGGGAGGGGCGACGTCAGGCCGGTGGCCCGGCCACCAGCGTGGCTGTCACCGAGTGCTGCTGGCCGGACTGGTCGACCAGGTCCACCCGGAGCCGGGCACCGGGACGGGTGCTCCCGAGCACGCCTTCGACTGTGTCGGGGGAACGGACCACCTGCCCTCCCAAGCCCACGATGAGGTCGCCGGGCGTGATGCCTGCCGCGGCGGCCGGCGATGTCGAGACGATCTGGACGACGAGGGCACCTGCCGCCTGGGTCGACATGACCCTGACCCCCAGGAACGCCGTCGCCCCGATGTGCACGGTCGACGACCCCCGCCCCTTGACGATGTCGGTGGCGATCGACCGGAACGTCGGGGCCGGGACGGCGTAGCCGCGGCTGTCGCTCTGGCTCACCGCGAACCCGGCGGACCCGGCGGTCACCATCCCCACCACGTGCCCCTTGGTGTCGACCAGGGGACCGCCAGATTGCCCGGACTCGATTGCGGCGTCGGTCTCGATCAACCCCGTGAGGTGCTCGGTCGTGCCGGAGAGCTCGGAATAGGCTGTGATGGCCCGGTTCAGCCCGGTCACCACCCCTGCCGCTGCGGTCGGCGTGCCCTTGCCTCCCGCGTTGCCCACGGCGATCACCGTGTCCCCCACCCGGGCAGTCGATCCTGCGAACGTGATCGTGGGCAGCCCGGACGCCCCCTGGAGCTGCAGGACGGCGACGTCGTCGGAGACGTCGTACCCCACCACGGAGGCGCGGTAGGTCTTGCCGTTGCCGAGATCGATCGCCTTGATGCTGGTCGCCCCGGCGATCACGTGGTTGTTGGTGACGACCCGGCCCGAGGAGGTCACCACCATCCCCGTGCCGGCACTCCCCGCTGTCTCGTAGGCCAGTGTCGTGTAGACGTCGACGAGGTCGCGGGAGACGGCGGCGGCCACCGCTGAGAGGGCCGATGTGCCGGTGGCCGTTGTGCCCCCCGGCGCCACCGTGGTCGTCGGCGAAGAGCCCGGCGCCGTGCCGTGGACGGCGTACCCGATGCCGACGCCGATCCCGCACGCGACGAGCACCAGCGCGACGGCCAGCCCGACCACGCCGCGGGACCGCCGGTGCCCGCCCGGCGCCGGCGGCTCGGGTGTCCGCTCCCCCGGCCCCTGACCTTGCCCGTCCCCGCCGTCGCCCGTGCCGGGCCTCCGCGTGCCCGCAGCCAGCCAGTCGACTTCGGTGTCCACGGTGTCCACGCCGCCACCCAGTCCCGGAGAGCGGGGAGCGCCGTCCACCGCTGGCTCGTCAACCATGTCGCCTCCGATGCACACCCGGGTCTCGGTGGCCACTATCGGCCGAGGCGGCGGCGGCGCCTAGGGCCGAAAGCCCTCTGCCACCCCTCTGACGGTCGTGCGACGCCCCTCGTGGACCGGCCGTCGACCGCCGTTCCTCGGCGATCCGTCGAGCGGGCGGCTTCACGTCGCCGAGATGAGCGGTGACCGGTCGAGGATCACGATCCCGGCCGTCGCCACGAGCCCGGCCGCCAGTTGCAGCGCCAGGATCGTCGGCGACCTGGCGACCTGCTCCCCGAAGGCGGTGGCGCCGATGAGCACCCCGCTGATCGGCTCGACCGAGTCGATGATCGGGAGGCTCACGAGCAAGGAGCCGGAGCGGTAGGCGCCCTGACCGAGCACGATCCCGACCACGCCCGCCACGAGGAGCCCGTAGGGCTCCCAGTGGGCGAGGGCTGCAGCGCCGTGGACCCTGACCGACCCCACGAACGCCTTGGAGAGCGCATCGACGAGCGCGAAGGTGATCCCGCCCGCGCCGGCCAGGAGCGCCGTCCGCATGCCCGCGGTCTGACGAAGCGCCAACGGCACCATCACGGCGAGCGCACCGCCGACGGCGAGCGCCACCAACACCCAGTCGACCAGCTGGGGCTCGGCCCGCCCCTGCGGCTGGCCGGAGAGGGCCAGGAACGTCGCCACCCCGCCTGCGACCAGTCCCGATGCGGCCCAATCGACCGCTCGGAGGCGCAGGCGCCGCGTGCGGGCGAGGATGGGCAACGCGAACAGCAGGTCCGTGGCGGAGATGGGGAGCACCAGGACGAGCGGGCCGAAGGCCAGGGCGACCGCTTGGACGGCGAAGGAGATGCCGGAAAGGAGCACCGCCGCCAGCCAGCGAGGTCGGTGGACGAGCCGGCGCAGGACACGCAGACCCATGACCGGAAGGTTCTCCTCGCGCCGGGCAGCCGACTGCTGGAGCACGGTGGACGTCCCGAAGAGCGCGGCGGCACCGAGTGCAAAGACCGTGCTGAGAGCGATGTTCATCCCACCGGCACCCCTGCCTGACGCGGCGCGTTCGCCCACAGCGTGGGTCGCGGCACCGCCGTCCCCGCAGAGGCGAACGACCTCTTCGAACCCTCCGTGTCCCAGGCAAGGGGGACGATCGGCCCTACTGACGCGTCGCACGTCGGCCCATGGTGAGGTGCGTTGGCGATGCCGTCCGGCGAGGAGGTGCCCCATGGCCACCATCACCCCCCATGCACCACCCGCGACCGGCGGCACGCCACCGCCAGGCGGGAAGCGCCCCACGCGCTGGATCCTCGGCCTGCTGGCCGGCGTGGCCGCGGCCGGGCTCGCGGCCGGCCTGCTCGTCGCCACCAGCGGGACAGGCCCTTCGACGCCACCGACGACGGTCCCGAGCACGACGGCCCCTCCGGGAACGACGACGACGGTGCCCCCTTCGACCACCGTGCCGCCCGTCAGCCCGAGCGACCTGGCGACCGCCGTCTACCCGACACCGGCGTCGGGGATCCGCTTCGTCCATCCCGTCGCCGCCGCCCGCGCCTTTGCGGTCGACTACGTCGGCTTCGTGAACCCCATCGTCGGGTCCTTCGACGCCAGCGGCGGAGAGTCGGGGACCGTCGACGTGCGGGCAAGCGCGAGCGGGGTGGTCACCACCGTGCGTCTGCAGCGCATGACAGGCAGCTGGTGGGTCCTCGGGTCCTCGACGCCCGACATCCGCCTCGACACTCCGGCCGCGTCGGCGGCGATCGCTTCGCCGGTGCGCGTCCAGGGGGTGAGCACGGCGTTCGAGGCGCAGGTGAACGTGGAGGTTCGCCAGGACGGGGCTCGCGCCCCCATCGGGACCGGCTACGTGATGGGCGGCTCGATGGGCACAATGGCCCCGTTCAACGGCGCGATCGCCTTCAACACCCCGAGTGCGGCGCGGGGCGCGCTGGTGCTCTCCACGGTCTCGATGGCGAACGGCAACCTCTGGGAGGCGACGGTCGTGCGGGTCGCCTTCGCTCCCACGCCGTCGCTCGTCCCCACCTCGGCCTGTCCCAACTACGCCATGGCCCGCCCGGCGCCCCCCGCCGGCGAGATGGTGGTGACGGTCTTCTACTCCTGCGGCGTCGATGCCGCGCCGGTGCCGACCTACCGCCTCTACCCGAAGACCACGGCCCTGCTCCTCACCACGCTCGACCAGTTGCTCGCCGGCCCGAGCACGACGGAGCGGGCGGCCGGGCTGTCGAGCTGGTTCTCGGCGTCCACGGCCAGCTACGTCCGGCGGGTCACCCTCGACGCCGGGCGGGCCACCGTGGACTTCGGCGACCTCCGTTCCGTCATCCCCAACGCGAGCACGAGCGCCGGGTCCCACCTGCTGCTCTCCCAGCTCGACGCCACCGTCTTCCAGTTCCCGACGGTCACCTCGGTCATCTACCGCATCGACGGGAGCTGCCAGGTCTTCGGGGAGTGGCTCCAGCTGGACGGGTGCGTGGCTCGGACGCCGAGCGCGTCGTCGTAGCCGAGCGCGTCGTCGTAGCCGGGCGTCCGCCCACCAACCCCATGGCGTCCCCCGTCGGTGCGCACGCCCGGGTGGCCGGCGGGCGGCGGTGAGCGGCGGTGGGCGCGGGTGGCGCGACCGGCGGCCGGTCGCATCACGCTCGGTGGACAGCGCTCGGGCGTCACGGGCGTCGCTTGGCGGCGTCGGCCACGGGCCGCCTGGTGGGCGCGCTCGGAGGGGTCGACCGCACCCGCGTGATCGTCGTGCTGGCAGCGGTCGGTGCCCTTGCCAGCGCCGATGCCGCCACCGTCGGTGCGTCGGCATCGCAGCTCCGCGACTCGCTGCGGATCGACAACACGGATATCGGCCTCCTGGTCTCGCTGAGCTCCCTGGTGGGAGCCGCAGCCGCTGTTCCCTTCGGGATGCTGGCCGACCGCGTGCGTCGGACGACGGTGCTCGCGTCCTCGGTGATCGTCTGGGGCCTCGCCATGCTGTGGAGCGCGGTCGTCAGCTCGTTCGGCCAGCTGTTGCTGGCACGGCTCGCCCTGGGAATCGTCATGGCGTCCGGAGGACCGGTTGTCGCTTCCCTCGTGGGTGACTACTTCCCCGCCGGCGAGCGGGGCCGCATCTACAGCGCCATCGGCATCGGCGAGCTTGCGGGTGCGGGCATCGGGTTCGCCGTCACCGGCGACATCGCCGCGCTGTCGTGGCGGGTGGCCTTCGCCACCCTCGCCGTGCCGGCGTTCGTGCTCGCCTGGTTCGTCCTCCACCTCCCCGAGCCCGCCCGGGGAGGGACGCGCTTTGCCCCGCACCACGGGGACTCCGCTGTCGGTGCCGCTCCGGCCGACGGCGCCGGAGACGCCGGGGCCCGTGAGACGGATGCGCAGCGGCTGGTGACCGAGCTCCACGTGCCGCCCGACCCGCGGCTTGCCGCAGCGGACCCGGCCCACATGGGAGCGGTTGCGGCCACCCGGTACATCCTCAGGGTGAGGACGAACATCCTGCTGATCGTCTCCGGCGCGTGCAGCTACTACTTTCTGGCCGGCATCCAGACCTTCGGGGTGGAATTCGTGAAGGGCCGCTACCACGTCAGCCAGGCGGTGGCCAACCTGCTCCTCATCGTGATCGGCGGCGGTGCAGCGGGTGGCGTCCTCCTCGGAGGTCCGCTCGGCGACCATCTGCTCCGTCGAGGACGGCTCCACGGGCGGGTGCTCGTCGCAGCCGTGGCTGCCGCCGTCACGCCGCTCCTCTTCGTACCCGCCCTCGCAACCGGCAGCGTGCTCACCGCGCTTCCATACGTCGCCGCCGCCGCCGCCTGTCTCTCGGCGCAGAACCCTCCGATCGACGCCGCCCGGCTCGACATCATGCCCTCCGTGCTGTGGGGGAGAGCCGAGGGAGTGCGAACCATCGCCCGCGCCGGCGCGCAGGCGATGGCGCCCCTGCTCTTCGGCGCCGTCTCCGACCTCCTCGGCGGCGGGACAACCGGGCTCCTGTGGACCTTCGCGATCATGCTCCTGCCGTTCGGAGCGAGCGCCTACTTCCTCTTCCGGGCCTTGCGCACCTATCCGGTGGACGTCGCCACCGCTGCGGCCGTCTCCCGTCGGACCCCGGCCGCCTGAGAACCTCCATACGCACGCAGCGCGGGGACCTTCGACCCTTTTCACCTCCGGCGCCCCGACCTTAGGGTGGCAGGCATGGCAGTCGTGGTCGTGAACGACCACCGTCACGTGCTCGACGGCGCACGCGGCACGCTGCTCGGCTGGATCCGCGGCACGCTCGGGCTCACCGGCACGAAGCTCGGTTGCGGCGAAGGGGTGTGCGGCGCCTGCACGGTGCTGGTCGACGGGGCGCCGGTGCTCTCGTGCCAGACGCCGGTGGCCGAGGTCGACGGGCGGACCGTCACGACCGTCGAAGGCTTGTCAACGGGCGGCACGCTGCACGCGGCACAGCAGGCACTGGTGGACGAGCGGGCCTCCCAGTGCGGCTACTGCACCCCCGCCATGGCCGTACGGATCGCTGCCCTCGTCGACCACGACCCGGACCCCGACGACAGGACCGTCACCGCCGCCCTCGACCCCAACCTGTGCCGCTGCGGCACGTACACGCGGATCGTCCGTGCCGCCCACCGGGCGGGCGAGCTCCGGCGCAAGGCGGCCGCCGGCGGTGCGGCCGCCGGCGGTGCGGCCGCCAGCAGTGCGGCTCTCGGACAGCCCGGTCGACCCCGCGACGGCACGGATCTCCTCCCCCGGCCCCGGCGGCCGTGGGACCTCGTGGCCCCCGAAGCGCGTGACTACGAGGCCGTGCTGGGACCCGGGCTCGTCTGCGTGTGGCCGGCGGGAGAGCTGCCGGGAGGCTGGGCACGCACGGGGGGCGCGTGGGTCCACGTGGCGCCGTCGGGTCAGGTGCGCGCCTTCAGCGGCAAGGTCGACATCGGCCAGGACAACCGGACCGCCTTCCGCCTCCTCGTCGCCGAGGAGCTGGGCGCGGACCCCGCCCGGGTGACGGTGGTCCAAGGGGACACCGACGTGTGCCCCTTCGACGTCGGCACGTTCGGCAGCCGTTCGATGCCCGACAGCGGCGAGCCCCTGCGGCGGGCCGCGGCCGGCGCCCGAGCGGCCCTCGCAGGTGCGAGCGGCCCGGCCCTGCGCACGGACGGATGCCGACTGGTGGTGCTCGACGCCGAGCCGACCCTCGTCTCGCCCGTGGACCGGCGCCTGGTGGGTCGATCCGGCCACGAGGCGGGGCGCCTGGACGCGGTCACCGGCAGCCGGCGCTTCGTGTCGGACCTGACGCGCCCCGGGATCGGCTACGGCGCCGTGCTCCGACCGGCCGTGCCCGGTGCCACCTTGCGGTCGGTCGACACCAGCCGGGCGGACGCCATGCCCGAGGTGACGGTCGTGCGGAACCAGCTGTTCGTCGGGGCGGTGGCCGACGACCCTGCCGCCGCGCACCGGGCCGTGGACGCGATGGACGCCACGTGGGACGAGCCGCCGGCCGTCGGCGACGACCTCGTCGGGTACCTCCGGGCCCACCCGGTGGCCGGCGCGGGCTGGGAACGGGCGGTCGACGACGCAGTCGGCGACGTGGACGGCGCGCTGGATGCCGCCGCCGAGGCGGTGCGCGCCACCTACACGACGGCCTACCTGGCCCACGTGCCCTTGGAGACGCGAGCGGCCCTGGCCGAATGGGACGGTAAGCGCTTGACGGTCTGGACCGGGGACCAGGTCCCCTTCAGCACGAGGAGCACGGTGGCCCGGGCCGTCGGGATCGACGAGGGCGACGTCCGCGTGGTGGTGCCGCCGACCGGCGGCGCCTTCGGCGGCAAGCACGCCGGCGACGTGGCCACCGAGGCCGCCCTGCTGGCACGCGCCGCGGGCCGCCCGGTGAGGGTCCACTGGACCCGGGCCGAGGAGCTGCGGTGGGGCACGGTCCGGCCCATGGCGATCGTCGACGTGGCCGCCGCGCTCGACGCGGAAGGCGAGCTGTCGGCCTGGGACGTCCTCGACGTCAATGCCGGCGCCCAAGCCCTGGCACCTCCCTACCGGACCAGGACTCGCCGCCTGCGGTACCAGCCGGCCCGTTCCCCGCTGCACCAGGGTCCCTACCGGGCGCTGGCCGCCAACGCCAACACCTTCGCCCGGGAGTCGATGATCGACGAGCTCGCCCACAGGACCGGGGAGGACCCGCTCGGGTTCCGCCTCTCCCGTCTCGACGACGACCGGCTGGCCACGGTGCTGCGCATCGCCGCCGAGCGGTTCGACTGGGCGGCACGGCGCGGGCGGACGCAGGCGCCCGGGCGCCGGGACCAGGTTGGCCCACCCGGAAAGGGTGCCGGCGGGCGGAGCGGGAAGGGCATGGCGGTCGGCCTGGAGAAGGGTGGCCGGGTCGCCACGTGCGCACGGGTCCACGTCGACCCCGACGGCCTCCTGGTGGTCGAGCGGATCGTGACGGCCTACGACTGCGGCACGGTCGTCAACCCCGACACGGTGGTGAACCAGATCGAGGGTGCGACGGTGATGGCCCTGGGCGGTGCGCTCATCGAGGCCCTCCCCGTCGCCGGGGGCCGGCTCGCCGACTCGTCGCTCGCCCGCTACCCCCTCCCGCGTTTCGCCGACCGGCCGGAGATCGAGGTCGTGCTGTGCGACCGCCCCGACCTGCCGTCGGCCGGCGCCGGCGAGACGCCGATGATCGCCGTCGCTCCGGCCGTGGCCAACGCCGTCTTTGACGCCACCGGACGCCGCCTCCGGGACCTGCCCCTTGCTCCCGGGCGCCATCTCCCCGCCTGACCGGTGACCACCGCGACGCCGACGGCGCACCGGCCGCCCGGGACCGGGTCCGGCATGGCCATCGTGGTCGTGATGATCGGCGTGATGATCACCGCCGTGGACACGACCATCGTTGTGCTCGCCCTGCCCGAGATCGAGCGCTCCCTCCACGTGGTGCTGGACTCCGTCATCTGGGTGGTCATCGGCTACCTGCTCGTGATCACCCTTCTCGCCACGCAGGTCGGTCGCCTCGGCGACATGTTCGGGCGGGTCCGCATGTACGAAGCCGGGTTCGTGGTCTTCATCGTGGGGTCGGCGCTGTGCGCGCTGGCGTGGGACGAGGCATCGATCGTGGCGTTCCGCCTGCTCCAGGGCGTGGGGGGGGCGCTCGTCACCGCCAACAGCGGCGCCATCATCGCCGACCTGTTCCCCCGTGAGCGGCGAGGCAGGGCCTACGGCTACAACGGGATCGGGTTCAGCCTCGGGGCGGTGCTCGGGATCCTGCTGGGCGGCGCGATCGTCACGTACGTCTCGTGGCGGTGGATCTTCTGGATCAACGTCCCGATCGGGCTCGTCGGCGTGGGACTGGCGCTCCGGCTGCTGCACGACCGCGGCGCCCGCGAGGGCCACCGTCTGGACGTCGTGGGGATGGTCACCCTCGGGCTCGGCCTGTTCGGCGTCCTGTGGGCGGTGACCAAGCTGGCGACCACAGACCTCACCGCCGAGCTGCTCGGCTACCTGGTCGGCGGGGTCGTGCTCATCGGGATGTTCCTGCTGGTCGAGCGCCGGACGGCCGAGCCGATGCTCGACCTGTCCCTGTTCACGGTTCCCTCGATGACTCCCTCGCTGCTGGCGTCCCTGTTCCAGGGTCTCGCCAACTACGCCGTGCTCTTCCTGGTCATCATGTACCTCCAAGGGTCCCGGGGCCTCTCACCCATCCACGCGTCCCTGCTCCTCATTCCGGGGTACCTCGTCGGCGCGGCCATCGGGCCGGCGGCAGGGCGGCTGGCCGACCGCTTCGCCCCGGTCCTGCCGGCGACGGTCGGGCTCGGCATCCAGGTGGTCGCCCTCTTCATCTACGCCCACCTCTCCCTGTCGACCGGTCTGTGGCTGGTGGTGGTCGGCAGCATCGTCAACGGACTCGGGGCGAGCTCCTTCTTCCCCGCCAACAGCTCTGCGGTGATGAAAGCCTCCCCGCCGGCCGCCTTCGGCATCTCGTCGGGGATGCTCCGCACGTTCGCCAACGTCGGGATGGTCTTCTCGTTCTCGATGGCGATCCTGATCGCGTCCCGCAGCATCAGTCGCAAGCTGGCGTTCGCCATCTTCGTGGGCTCGACCAGCTTGCGCCCCGAGGACGCGCGCGCTTTCACCTCGGGGTTGCATGCCGCCTTCTACACGTCGATGGGCCTGATGGCGCTGGCCGCCGTCCTCTCGGCCACCCGTGCGACCACCTTTCCCGCGATGCGACGACGCCGGTGACAGCCCGAGACGCTGCGGGCGGCGTCGTCGGCCGGTGCCTCGCCGGTGGGCAGATGTCTCAGGGGGCGCAGGCGCCCGTGCTCGCCGTCGACGTCGCCGTCCCGGCGGCGGCAACGTCGGCGACGACGGGGGCCATGGCCAGGGCGTAGCCGACGTCCGGGTCGCTCGGGGCACGGGCGAACACCACCCCGATGACCGTGCCATTTCGAACGGCGCCACCCGCCGGCATCCCGGCGGCCACGAGGGGACCGCCGGAGTTCCCAGGCCGGACCGCTCCGTGCAGTTCGTAGACGTCGCGGCTGGTGAGCGCATTGCCGTAGATGTCGAGACCGACCGCCTCGAACCTGGCGTTGACGGCAGCCGGCTCGGCTCGGAACGCGCCCCCCTGGGGGAAACCGGCGATGGCGGCCGTGGCCCCAGCGCCGACCGGAGCGGTCGTCACCGTCGCCGCGGGCGCGTCGAGCCCCGGGACGCGCAGGACGGCGACGTCCAGCCGGGAGTCGTAGACGACGGGCGTGGCGCGCCGCACCTGCTCCCCGAGGGTCACGGTGGTGCTGGTCTCACCAGCCACCACGTGGGCGTTGGTGACGACCAGGTCACGGCCAGCGACGAACCCGGAGCCCGACTGGACGCTGCCGCATGCCTCGCCGGTGACCTTCACGGTCGACGGTTCGACGATCGAGCCGGCGGCACGCACGGCGGCGCTGCCCGGCAAGGTCTCGGGGCTCGCCAGCCCTGGTGGCAGGTTCACGACCACCACCGGGAAGCCCGAGTGGTTGAGCAGCGACTCCACACGGGAGAACAGGCTCGGGGGGTCCGGCATGAACCCGTCCACGGCGCCGAGGACGGCGGACTGGCGGAGGGGACCGCTCAGCCACTGCGGCCCGCTCGCAGCGAGGAGGGTCCCGATCAGCCACAGGGCCAGCATGGTGGCGAGCGCACCGACTGCTGCGCCCAGCACCCGGTCCCCGATGGCCAGGCGTCCGCTCCGGACCCTCCGGCGGAGCCGCGTGCCCAGAAGGGCGCCCCCCAGCCCACCCACCAGCGCGGCCACACCCAACCAGAGCAGCAGCAGCACCGTCCGAGCGGCTCCCGACGCCAACGTCGCGACGGCCGGGGCGACGAGGAAGCCGAGCACCACTCCGACCCAGAACCCGCCGAGGGTCAGGGTCTGCAGCACGCCGCCGACCCACCATCCTCGGACCACGGCGCCGACGACGAGCACCACCACTACCAGGTCGACCCATGCGCCGCCCATCGCGCGCGCTCAGGCCGAGCCCTCAGGCGGATCGCTCAGGCGCAGCGCTGGAACGCCGGCAGGTGGTTGTCACGCGACGCCGCCTGCAGGTTGGAGAAGGCCTGGGTGAGATCCGCGTAGCCTGCGACCTGGATGATCAGCTGGGAGTACGTCGAGACGATCTGCTGCTCGGTCGTCACCCCGAGCTGGCAGGCCTCCGTCAACGTCGCGGGTGACGGTGCTCCGTTGAACGGCCCGGCCGGGAGGGTCACGCCGTAGCGCTGCGCCAGGCCCTGCAGGGTGTCGACGTGGTCGACCTCGGCACTGCGCACGGTGGTGAACGGCCGGACGGGTCCGAACCGGGCGATCACGTTGTCGTAGGTGGCCTTCGCCTGCTGCTCGGCGGTGTACGCCGCGCCGAGCGACGTCACGACGGTGGCGGATGCGGTCGGCAGCCCTGTCGTGGATCCTGTCGTCGACCCTGTCGTCACGGACGATCCCGGTGCCGGAACCGGGGGCGACGACGCGCTCAGGCATGCTTCGAACGCCGGCAAGTGGCTGTCGCGGGCGGCGGCCCGGAGGTTCGAGAACGCTCGGGTCAGGTCGGGGTACGCCGACACCCGGGTGAGCAACTGCGTGTAGGTCGCGACGATCTGCAGCTCGGTGGCCACACCCACCTGGCACGCCGCCAGCCTGCTCGTCGGCGACGGCTGCCCCCCGGACGACCCGGTCGGGAGCGTCACGCCGTAGCGCTGCGCCAGGCCCTGGAGGGTGTCGATGTGATCGGCTTCGGCATTGCGGACGGTGCTGAACGGCCGGACGGGCCCCAACCTGGCGATCACGTTGTCGTAGGTTGCCTTGGCCTGCTGCTCGGCGGTGATCGCGGTGGTGAGCGAGGTGGAGACCACGCCGGAAGGGGCTTGGGTCGCGGGCTTGTTCGTGCCCGATGTCACGACCACCCCGACGACGGCAGCGACCAGGGCGACGACGGCCACGACGGCGACCAGCCCCATGATCCACCAGCCCGCCCCCGGGTGTCGGGGGCCAGACCCGTCGCCGGCCGGGCCCCGTGCGCCCGTGCCGCTCGACGAGGACTGCTCGACCTTCGTCATGACCCGTACCTCCTGTCGTCCGCACGCTCCGCCGGCGCCGGCCGCCGCGCCGTGGAGCCGCCGCGCCGGCCGCGGGGGCGGGCGCTCGGACCGCGGCCCGTGCGCCAGCACCACCTTCATCCACGGTGTGCAGCAGCCCCCGCCGATGACAGGGCCGTTCGACCCCATCGCCGGTCCGGTACGTCGCGAGCGGCCGTGGCGGAGGTTCGACTAAGGTCGCGATTTGGTTGGGGAGTAGCCCCCCGCCGGGAGATCGACACGCTGGCGCGATGAGCGCCCGGTCCCCGGGCCTGTTCGAGCAGGTGGGCGAGACCTTCCGTCCGTGTCATGTTCCGTCGTGGCCGGGCGGTGGTTGCCCCTCGCCCGGCAGAAGGGCCGAGCGCAGTGAACCCCGCCATCGCACTCATCTGTTTCCCCGTCATCTTCCTGGGTGAGCTGCCGGACAAGACCATGTTCGCCAACCTGGTCATGGCAACCAACGGCCGCCCCTTCCGGGTGTGGCTCGGTGCAGCCGGGGCGTTCGTCGTGCACGCGGCCATCGCCGTCACCGTTGGCGTCGCCCTCTTCCATCTCGTGCCCCACCAGGCGGTGGACGGCATCGTGGCCGGGCTGTTCCTCTTGGGAGCCGCCTACGCGTGGTGGCAGGCAACGCGAGGCGACGAGGGCGCCACCCGAAAGATCGATGGCCAGGTGCCCCGTCGTGGGGTGACGCTCACCGCCTTCCTCGTCATCTTCGTGGCGGAATGGGGAGACCTCACGCAGATCCTGACCGCCAACCTGGCGGTCAGGTACCACGCACCGCTGTCCGTGGCCGTCGGATCGGTCGCGGCGCTGTGGTGCGTCGCCGGGCTCGCCGTCGCCGGCGGCCGTGTGCTCCTTCGCCGTCTGACAGTGGCGACCATCAGGCGGGTCACCGCCGTCGTGCTCGTCGGTCTGGCCGGCTACAGCGCATGGACCGCCGCCCACTGAGTGCTGCCACCGGGGACGTCGACGCCAAGGGTCGGGATGGCGTTACCCTGCAGCCCGTGCCCGAGACGAGCCGCCCACCGCACCCTGCGCCGCCCGAACCGGGACCGACGTCGGAGGCGCAGTTCGGGCCCCACCGGTTCGGTGCCGGCGATGCCGGAGGGGGCACGGAGCTCCAGGGGGCGCGGCTGGTGGCCGCCGACCTGCGCGGCGCCCGGTTCACCGACTGCGACCTGACCGGGGTCAGGATCAGGGACGGCTGGCTGGTTGACGTCAGCATCTCGGGCCACCTCGACAACCTCACGGTCAACGGCGTCGACGTCACGGGGTTCGTCCGCTCGGAGCTCGACCGGCGGCACCCCGAGCGGGTGCAGTTCCGTGAGGGCCGGACCGCCGATGACGCCCGGGCCATGTGGGACACGATCGAGCGGCTCTGGCGGGACGCGGTGGAGCGGTCGGCGCGCCTACCGGCGGAGGCGCGGGCCGAGCAGGTGGACGAGGAGTGGTCGTTCGAGCAGACGTTGCGCCACCTCGTCTTCATCACCGACGCGTGGGCGAGCCGCACCGTGCTGGACGAGCCGATGCCGTACCACCCGATCGGCCTGCCCCAGAGCTGGTACCCGGCCGCCGACGCGGCGGCGCTGGGCATCGACCTCGACGCCCAACCGGACTTCGCCGAGATCCTGGCGGTGCGCGCCGACCGCATGGCCGTCATGCGACGCATCGTGGACGGCCTGACCGAAGAGGACCTCGAGCGCCGCTGCCACCGTGCCCCCGCTCCGGGCTACCCCGACGAGGCTCGCTCCGTGCTCGAGTGCATCGGCGTCGTGATGGACGAAGAGATCGAGCACTACCGGTTCGCGGTCCGAGACCTGGCCGTGTTGGAGGCCAGGTAGCCACGGCGCGGACACGGCCGTGCCGACGGGCAGTCGCCCGCCGGCACGGCACGTCCCCAGTGCTGCAACGACGGCGCCTGGCTGGGGTCAGCCGGGCAGCCTGCTCACGCTCGTTCCCCAGTTCGCTGTGACGTCCCTGGTGCCGCCGCAGGTGAATGTCTTCTTGAACTGGCCGGGGCTGCAGCTCTGATTGATCTTCTCCGTGGCGAAGAAGAAGGTCGACCCTGTGGCGAGCGCCGTCGAGTAGTCGCCCCACCGCGGCTCGTGGTACGAGGGTGTGTACTCGCTGAACCCGTCCTGGGGGCCGACTCCGACGTTGGCCATGTGCACGCCGGCGGGGCCGTTCGCGCCCACGAGCGAGTACGCGGTGCTCGGGTAGTAGGACGACCCGCTGAGGCTGTAGTCCATGAGGCCGGCACCTGTGCTCGTGAAGGCGATCCCCGGGAACTGGATGTCGGCGTGCTTTGCGGCCAGGTAGCCCGAGTCCACGTTCGACGCGGCGAGCGCGGAGCCCGAGCCGGACGGCGTCGCGGTGGCCCAGAACACTCCGGACTGCGCCGAGTTGTTCGTGGCGAGCCCGGTGTTGATCCCGGCCCACAGCGCCCCGGTGGCCGGGTCGTAGGCAGCCGTCGTCACCCGGTCTGTGTTCGTAGCGATCGGACCCTCGGGAAGCGGCCGGGCGTGCGCGAACGGGATTGTCTTTCCCTGGCTCAGCGCCTGCTGGTTCTTGATCGCCTCGAAGTTCTTCCCCAGCGGGAGCGGACCCGACTTCTGGCTCGCGTACGGCGGCTCCGTGTACGGCTTGGTTGTGACGAGGGTCATCGACCCTGTCACGTGCCCGACGCCGGTCGACACGACGTCGGTGTGGGTGAACTGCCACACCGCGATCTGATCGCCACCGGATGTGGTGAATGTCACGTTGCTCAGCGAGTAGAAGGTTCCCCCTGTTGTCGCGAGGTAGGCACCGTCCGAGTTCGCCGGCACGATCGAGTAGTACGGGCAGTGCGCCCCTGTGTTGGTTGTCCCTGTCGGGGTGAACGGGCAGGCGCTCGTCGTCGGCCGTGGCACCGTGTCACCCAGATGGCCCCAGTAGATCGGCGACGGGTTGCCGGCGAGGAGGTCTGTCTTGCTCAGCACGTACTCGGTGGCGACCCCACCGGGACCTGTCGCCTTGTAGAGCCCGTACTCGTTCACCGAGATGAAGATCGCGTTCCCGTCCACGCCCAGCAGCGGCTGATCGCCGAAGCAGGGGCCGGGACCTCTCAGTGTTGTGGTTGTCAGTGTCGCGAGCGGCAGGTTGTTGCAGTGGTCGATTCCCTTCGCATTGAACTGGTCGGGAATGAAGTAGACGCTCCATGTCCCGAGCGGCGTTGTGGTCGCGCTGACGGCGACGAACTCGCCCGCCCAGCTGAAGGTCGGTGTTGCCCCGAGCTCTGTCAACCAGATCTGGCTGGCGAACCACCGGTCGGACGACGGTGTGTAGTAGCAGCGGGGGTCTCCCTGGACGTTCAGCGTGCCGCCCCCTGTGCCGCCGAAGACCTCGGGCGTTGTGAAGAGCTTCTCGAGCGCCATGCCCCTCTGGCCGCCGAGCGGCGCCATGGTGGACGCTGTGAACACCTGGGCGACCATGTTGTTGACTTCCATGATCATGCCGTTCCCGGCGCAGAGGCCTTGGTCAGGTGGCTCCACGTCGACCTCTGGAAGGGGTCCCGGCGTCCCTGTCTTGTAGACGGGGTGCAACGAGCCTTGGTCGTAGGCGTTGATGCCGCCCACCGAGGCGAGACCCGCCGTCGGCCCGCCCACCGCTGTGCCCGCCACCGAGACGAGGTGCCCGGTGGGGCCGTGCTTCTGGCCGAGCGTGCCTCGGACCGAGCCGGGCACCACCGCAAGGGTTGTGGTTCCCCGCGTGCCGACGGGCGCGTCCGGCGCGTGCGCCCTGGTTGGGACGGCCCCGGCGGCTGTGATCGGGTGGGGCCCGGGTGTCTGGAAGCTCGCCGCAGGGCCGGCCGGACCTGTGTCGATCCAGTGGGTCGTTCCGACAACCGCCGTCGATGCCCCCGACGGCGCCAGGGTGAACGTCTGCGCAGGAGGCGACGCTCCCGCAGCGACGGTCGTCGCCGGCATGCCGATGACGGCCAGGGCGATCGCCCCCGATCCAACGAGCAGACTGCCCAGCCTTCGCATCATCGCTACCTCCCAGTGGTCGGGGTGGCTGCCCTGCGTGGAACTGTGTGCTGGTGAGTTGGCGGTCGACCGGCGGACCGACGTGCCCGCGTCGAGCAACGGTCCGGTCGCGCGCAGCGGGAAACCGGGGCAGATACGGGCAGCGCATGGGACCCAAGCCGAAGGGGGCCGGTGGCACGGGCGCCTGCGGGCGTCGGTCGTTCGGATTCTCCGCCCAACCCCCTTCCCGACGAGCCGTTCGTCCGGGCTCGTCTAGGAAGCGTTTACACCTCTCAACCCCGGACGTCAACCCTTCGGCTTGGCAGCCCCGCCTTGCATCCGGGCAGGTTGTGGGATGGCCGCGGGGCGGGCGGGCGCAGGTCCCGTAGGATCCGCGCCCGGGAGACGAGCGGCGGAGGCGGGCCCGTTGCCGACGCAACGAGGATCGGCGAGGAGCATGCGGGTGCTGGCGACCACGCTCGTCGCGGTCCTCGTCGCGCTCCTCCTC
>JAJYVT010000002.1 GCA_021791845.1 Actinomycetes bacterium
GCTCGAGGCCGCCGGCCACGGCGTAGCCCTCGATGGCGGCGATCACGGGCTTGCCGAGCACCATGCGGGTCGGCCCCATCGGCCCCGCGCCGTTCTCGGCGATCGGGCGCGGCTCGCCGGCGTCGAGCGCCTTGAGGTCGGCGCCGGCGCAGAACGTGCCGCCGGCGCCGGCGAGCACGGCGACGTCGGCGTCGGGGTCCGCTGTGAAGGTCGCGAATGCGTCCTGCAGCCGACCGGCGGTCATCGCGTCGACGGCGTTGCGAACGTGCGGACGGTCGATGGTGACCACCGTCACCGGTCCGCGCCGGGCGACGACGACACCTTCCCGATCCATGGTCCGACGATCTTCTCACGCGCCGGTCCCCGGTCATGGGACCACAGAGGGCCGAATCCCGAGCGGCCCGATCGACATTCGCTGGTAGCCTCGGTGAGCCGGTGTCCGTGGCCGGCGCCCGTCACGCAGAGACCGAACCACGCACAAGGAGGCCGCATGGCGATCCGACTCGGAGACACCGCTCCGGACTTCACCGCCGACACCACCGAGGGGAGGATCAACTTCCACCAGTGGCTGGGTGACAGTTGGGGCATCCTCTTCTCCCACCCGAAGGACTTCACGCCGGTGTGCACGACCGAGCTCGGGGCCTTCTCCAAGGCGAAGCCCGAGTTCGACAAGCGCAACACCAAGCTGATCGGCCTGTCGGTCGACTCGGTCGAGTCGCACAAGGACTGGGCCGGCGACATCGAGGACACCCAGGGCAGCGCCCTCAACTTCCCGATCATCGGGGACGAGGACCACCAGGTGGCCGACCTGTACGACATGATCCACCCGAACGCCAACGACACCCTCACGGTGCGCTCGGTCTTCATCATCGGCCCGGACAAGAAGGTGAAGCTCACGCTCACCTATCCGGCGTCCACCGGGCGCAACGTGGACGAGATCCTCCGGGTGCTGGACTCCCTGCAGCTGACCAGCCAGTACCAGGTGTCGACCCCGGTGAACTGGACCGACGGGGGCGAGGTGATCATCGCTCCGGCCATCAGCGACGAGGAGGCGGAGACGAAGTTCCCCAAGGGCTTCAAGACGCTCCGCCCGTACCTCCGGATGACGCCGCAGCCGAACAAGTGAGCCGGTGCGGCCGCGTGCGGCCGCACCACCGGGCTCGTCGACGGGAGCCGGCTCCACGGGGCCGGCTCCCGTCGCGCGTCCGCCCGCGTCGGGCGGGGACGAAGGCTGCTTCGCGAGCTGCTCAGGAGCGGTCGGGCCCGGGCACGTCCCACGCCGAGGGGTCCCCGCCCCAGTCGGCGGTGGCTCCCTCGCCACCCTCGAGGACGTGGGATCGCAGCGCCCGCTTCAAGAGCTTGCCGGCCGGGTTGCGCGGGAGCGGGGTGCTGCGGAACCAGAACCGGGTCGGGACGTTGAAGGCCGCCAACCGCGCCCGCACGTGGTCCGCCAGTTCGTCGGCGCTCACCCTTTGGCCGGGCCGCAGCACGACCACCGCCCCCACCTCTTCGCCGAGCACGGGGTGGGGAACCCCGATCACGGCGCACTCGGCCACCGCCGGGTGGGAGAAGAGGGCGTCCTCGACCTCGACCGAGTAGACGTTCTCACCCCCGCGGATCACCATGTCCTTCGCCCGGTCCACGATGGTGATGAAGCCCTCCTCGTCGATGCGGGCGACGTCGCCGGTGTGGAGCCAGCCGTTCGTGATGGCCCGACGCGTGTCGTCGGGCTTGTTCCAGTACCCACGGACCACGTGCGGGCCCTTGATCCACAGCTCGCCGGTGGTCCCCGGCGGTGCCGCCGGGGGGTCCTCCCCGGTGAACCCCTCGGGGACGACGGCCACGTCGGCGACGGGGACGGCCCGGCCCACGCTGTCGGGACGCTGCACGTAGTCCTCCGCGCCGTTGAGCGCCGTGGCCGCCGAGGTCTCCGTCAACCCGTAGCCGTTGCCGGCCTGACCGGTGGAGAAGGCCTCGTTGATGCGCCGGACGAGGTCGGGCGGTGCCGGTGCGCCGCCGTAGGAGACGGAGCGGACGGAGGAGACGTCGCGGCGTTGCAGGTCGGGGGAGTCCAGGATGCGCATGACCACGGTGGGCACGCCGCCGAAGACGGTCACGCGTTCGCGCTCGATGAGCTCGAGGGCCTGCTCGGGGTCGAAGTGGTGCATGAGGACGAGCTTCGAGCCGGCGGCCGTGTTGGTGACGAGCACGGCGTGGCAGCCCGTGGCGTGGAAGAGCGGGACGTTCAAGAGGTAGCAACGCTGCGGGGCGTCGCCCTGGTCCCCTGGTCCGACGCCGAAGCGGAGCTGGGACGCCGACTGGGCGAAGAAGAGGTTCATGAGGTTGGTGCAGGCGTTGCGATGGGTCCCGACCGCCCCCTTGGGTCGCCCGGTGGTGCCCGAGGTGTAGAAGATGGTGGCGTCGTCGTCGGGGTCGATGGCCACGTCCGGCGGCACGGCGTCGCCGGCCACCTCGCCCAGGACCTCCTCGTAGGCACGGGTGCCGCCGGTTCCCGCCACCCCGGCACCCTCGTCGTCGACCACGACCGTCGCCCGGAGCGCGGGCAGCGTTCCTGCGACCGACGCGAGGCGGCGGGCACGCTCGGTGTCGGCAAAGGCCACCACCGCGCCGGAGTCGGCGAGCCCGTAGGCCAGCTCGCCCCCGGTCCACCAGGCGTTGAGGGGGACGGCGACGGCGCCGGTGGCGATGGTGGCCCAGAAGGCGACGATCCACTCGGGCAGGTTCCGCATGGCGATGGCGACCCGGTCGCCCGCCACGACCCCGAGCTCGTCTCGGAGCCGATGGGCCAGGGTGGCCGCCTCCCGGTAGTGGCGGTCGTAGGAGACACGGCGGTCCTCGTAGACGATGTAGTCCGCGTTGCCGTAGCCGAGCGAGAGGTCCAGGACCGTCCGCAGCGAGGGGGGCGCCGCCTTCCAGGTCCGCACCGTGACGCCGCGGATCTCCTGCTCCTCCATCTCGAAGAGCTGGCCGGGAGCGGTGAGGCGGGCCACCGCGTCGGCGTAGGTCATCTGCTCGGTCATGGAGCCCGGAAGACCGCCTCCCGGTAGTACGCGAGCTCGGCGATGCTCTCTTTGATGTCGTCCATCGCCCGGTGGGACCCGCGTTTGTGCGGAGCAGCGGCGAGGGCGCCAGGGAGCCAGCGGCGCGCCAGCTCCTTCACCGTCGAGACGTCGACCGAGCGGTAGTGCAGGAACCGCTCCACCTCGGGCAGCTGGAGCGCCAGGAAGCGCCGGTCCACGCCGATCGAGTTGCCGCACAACGGGACGGTCCCGGGCGCCATGTGGGACTGGAGGAACGCCAAGGTCGCCTTGCCGGCGTCGTCGAGGGTGAGGGTGGACGCCTCGATGGCCGCCAGGAGCCCCGAGCGGGTGTGCATCTCGCGCACCACGTCGCTCATGGCCCCGAGCGCCTCGTCGGGGGCGCCGATCACGAGGTCGGGGCCTTCCGCCACGATCTCGAGGTTGTCGTCGGTGACGAGGGTCGCGATCTCGACGATGGCGTCACGGGTCGGGTCGAGACCCGTCATCTCGAGGTCCATCCAGGCCAGCATCTGCGAGATGGTAATCGGGGGTCGTGCCGGGCAGGCGGTAGCGGCGGGGGCCGGGCCGTGCGGCGAGGCGGCGGGCCCGGCGGTCGTGGCGGGGGCGCCGGGCCGGCGCGGTGGGCCGTCTACCATCGCCGGGGTGCTCAGGGTGCCCGTCCACCAGCTCGACCCCGAGCTGCCGCTGCTCTCCTACGCCAGGCCCGACGACGCCGGCGCCGACCTGGTCGCCCGGACCGGCGCCCGCCTGGCCGCCGGCGGGGGCCGGGCGCTGGTGCCGACCGGCGTCGTGGTGGCCATCCCGCCCGGCTACGCCGGCTTCGTGCAGCCCCGCAGCGGGCTCGCCCTCCGGCACGGCGTCACCTGCCTCAACACGCCCGGCCTGATCGACGCCGGTTACCGCGGGGAGGTGTCGGTGCTGCTCGTGAACACCGACCCCACCGAGGACTACGAGGTGCACCGGGGCGACCGCATCGCCCAGCTCGTGATCCAGCAGGTGGCGTCGGCCGCGTTCGAGCCGGTGCCCGCCGAGGGGCTCACCACCACGGCCCGGGGCGACGGAGGCTTCGGGCACAGCGGGCGGTAGGCCACTGGAACCGCTCTCGGGTCTCGGCGCCGCCTTCCTGGCGCTCGAGACGGCCACCAGCCGGCCCTATGTGGCAGGGGTCCTCCTGCTCGACCCTCCGCCCGGTGACGACCCGGCCGACGAGCCCGCGTGGGGTCCGGCGGCCTTCGACCGGATCCGGGCCACGATCGTGGCGCGCCTGCCGCTGGTCCCGCGGCTGCGACAGCGCGCGCTCCGGATGCCGCTCGACCTCGCCCGACCGGTCTGGGCGGACGACCCGGCGTTCGACCTCGACGCGCACGTCCGGCGGGCCGCCCTTCCCTCACCGGGCGGCCGCCCCGAGCTCGACGAGCTCTTGGGCGAGGTGATGGCGCGGCCATTGCCACCCGACCGCCCGCTGTGGGAGATGGTCGTTGTCGAAGGTCTCGAGGAGGGGCGCTCGGCGGTGGTGGCGCGGCTCCACCATGCCGTCCTGGACGGTGTCTCGGGGGCCACGGCGATGGCGGCCTTCCTGGACCTCGGGCCCGAGCCGATGGCGGCACCTCCCGAGGGGCAGCCCGGTGCGCCCGTGCCCGGCAGGGCGCTACCGCCGGCCACCTGCTGCTCCGCCACGCCGCCGCGTCCGTCGTTCGCCAGCCCGCCGCGGTGCTGGACGCGTGCAACCGGAGCCTCGACGCCATGGTGGCCCTGGCCGGGCAGAACCGGCGGCTGGCGGCGGAAGGGCGGACGCCGCCTCCGACGCCGTTTCGCGTCCCGAGGACGAGCCTCAACGGCAACGTCACGGCGGAGCGGCGGGTGGCCACGATGACGGTGCCGCTGGCCGACCTCGACCTCGTCCGCTCGACGTGCGGCGGCGTCACGGTGAACGACGTCATCCTGTGCGCGGTGGGGGACGCCACGCGCCGGCTGCTGACGTCACGGGGGGAGCAGCCGCCGGCACCCCTGGTGGCGCTGGTGCCCGTGTCGACGAGAGGGCCGGCCGCCGTGCCCGAGGAAGGGGCGCCGGCGCGGGTGGGGAACGCCATCTCGGGGATGCTCGTGCCCCTCCCCGTCGAGGCGTCCGACCCGTTCGAGCGCCTCCGGTCCGTCGCCCAGGCGGCGCAGGTGTCGAAGGACCAGGAGGCGCTGGCCGGCGGCGACTTCCTGGAAGGCCTCACCCGCGCCCTGCCGCCCGCCGCCGTCCGGGCCCTGATGCTCGGGATCGGCCGGTTCCGCGTCTTCGACCGGCTGCCGCCACCCTGCAACCTCGCCGTGTCGACCGTGGTGGTCCCCGACGTCACGCTGTGGTGGGCGGGGCGCGAGGTGTCTGCCGTCTATCCACTGGGGCCCGTGGTCGACGGTGTCGCCCTCAACGTGACCGCCATGACGTACCGGGGCACCGTCTACGTGGGCCTGGTGGCCTGTCCTCGCCAGGTCCCCGATGTCGCCGGCCTGGCCGCACTCCTCGGCACCGCCTTCGACGACCTGGTGGTCCGGGCGGCGACGGGCCGTCCGCACCGGGCGGGATCGACCGACGAGGCGGTGCCGGGCTAAGGTGGTCGCCACACGCGGACGTGGCTCAGTTGGTAGAGCATCACCTTGCCAAGGTGAGGGTCGCGGGTTCGAGTCCCGTCGTCCGCTCCAGAAAATTCCCAGCTCGGGCGCACGCCAGGCGCCTGCCCGCTCATGCCGGCGTGGTCGCCGGTCGCCGATCAGGCCGCCATCCCGACGACCGGTGCGTTGAGCGGCCCTTTCCCAATCGAGCCGGAGAACCGGGCCGTCCCGAAGCTGAAGACCCCGCCGTCGGCCGCCACCAGCCAGTAGCCGTGCCCTGTCGGGGCGGCGGCCACCCCGACGACCGGTGCGTTGAGCGGCCTCTTCCCCATCGAGCCGGAGAACCGGGCCGTCCCGAAGCTGAAGACCCCGCCGTCGGCCGCCACCAGCCAGTAGCCCCCGCCTGTCGGGGTGGCGGCCATCCCGACGACCGGTGCGTTGAGCGGCCCTTTCCCCATCGAGCCGGAGAACCGGGCCGTCCCGAAGCTGAAGACCCCGCCGTCGGCCGCCACCAGCCAGTAGCCCCCGCCTGTGGGCGCGGCCGCCATCCCGACCACGGGTGCGGCGAGCCGGTGGCCGGCCATCGAGCCGAGGTAGGTGGCGTTCCCGAAGCTGAAAACCGCCCCGTCGGCGGTGGCGAGCCAGTAGCCGCCGCCGGTGGGGGTGGCGGCCATTCCGACCACGGGTGCCGAGAGCCGGTGGCCGCCCGTCGAGCCGAAGAAGGGTGCGTGGAAGCTGAAGACCCCGCCGTCGGCCGCCACCTCCCAGTACCCGCCGGTGGCGGGATCGGTGGCCACCCCGACGACCGGCTCGTCGAGCGGCGTGGCCCCCATCGAGCCGTCGAAGGGGGCGTCGCCGAAGGTGAAGATCCCCCCGTCGGCCGCCGCCTCGACGTAACCAGCGGCCGGCGCCGGTGCGACCGTGAGGGTGTGAGTGTCGTCCGCCGAGGGGGCGAAGGCGCCGCCCGCATCGCTGTAGGCGGCATGGATGCTGTAGGTGCCCGGTACGGTGTTCGCCGGGAGCCTGTAGGAGACCTGCGCCACCCCCTTTGCCACCGGGGCCGAGGTGGCGCCCCCGATGAGGGTGGGGCCCTGGTACACGCCGAAGGTGACGGTGCCCGTGCGCACCGTCGTGCCGGGGGAGGTGACGCTCGCAGCGAGCGTGACGTCGTGCGACGAGGTCGAGGCGGTCGTGGTGGCGTTTGCAGCCGTGGTCGTGGTCGGGGCGAGCGCCTTGTGCTCGGGGGACCCGACGCTGAGCGTGACCGTTGCGCTCGAGG
The DNA here is from genome assembly GCA_021791845.1 of Actinomycetes bacterium. Classification (GTDB taxonomy): domain Bacteria; phylum Actinomycetota; class Acidimicrobiia; order Acidimicrobiales; family RAAP-2; genus JAJYVT01. The sequence continues at coordinate 6,940 of JAJYVT010000002.1, forward strand.
GCCCGAACAGCCCGCCGGTGTCGGCGTAGGCGGCGTCGACGGTGACCGTCCCCGCCGTCTTGAACGAGGTGGTGCAGGTGGCGCTGCCCGAAGAGACCGGCACCGCCCCACAGCCGGTGAGCGACGTGGCGGCCACCGAGAAGTCGACCGCCCCGGAGCCCGGAGGCGTGGTGGCCTTCACCGTGGCCGTGAGGGTGACCGGTTGGCCGGGGTTCGGGTGGGGGGGTGTGGCCACGACGGCGGTGGTGGTGGTGATGGGGGCGACCGTGAGGGTGTGGGTGTCATCCGCCGAGGGGCCGAAGGCGCCGCCGGTGTCTTTGTAGGCGGCTTCGATGGTGTAGGTGCCCGGCGCGGTCGCGCCCGGGAGTGTGTAGGCGACCTCCGCCGCCCCCTTGGACACCGGGGCCGAGGCGGCGGTCCCGACCAGGGTGGGGCCCCGGTACAGGCCGAAGGTGACGGTGCCCGAGCCCACCGTCGTGCCGCTCGCGGTCACCGTGGCCTTCAGGTTCACCGTCTGGCTCGAGGGCGACGCGGAGACGGTGGGGACTGTGGCGACGGTCGTGGTGGTGGCCGTGGCCGTGGCCGTGGTCGGGGCCTGGTAGCTGATGAGCACCTCGCCGTTCCCCGACCACACCCCCGACGTCATCCCGGTGCCGGTGGGCGTGTGGCCTGAGCCGCCACCCCCTCCGGTGGCCGTGACGGCTCCCGCGGCCCGCCCTGTTGACCCGAGAGGAACGTAGTACCCGGAGGACCCGCCGCCACCTCCGTACCAGCCGCCGCCGCCGCCGCCTCCGCCGAAGCCGTCGTCTCGAACAACCACTGTGTTGCTCGTGGTCGGCGTGGCGGCGGCGCCACCCACGCCGAAGCTTCCACTTGCCCCATCCAGGCCGGTCGTTGTCAACGCGCGCCGCGTGGTAGCTCCCGCGCCGCCGGCTGCCTGGGTCCCCCCTCCCGCCGGTGTCTCGATCTGCCCCTTTGTTTCAGGGGATGTGCTCGTCGACTGATGGAAGCAGGACTTGTACGACTGTGTCGACGTTGTGGTGACGGCTGTGCCGCCGGAGGTGCCTCCGCCGGGTCCGCCTGGACAGACGGCGAGGATCTCTGTGGGGGCGCCGACCGTAGCGTCGGTGAAGCCGCCGCCTCCGCCGCCACCGGCCACCACCACCCGGCTGGCGAGTGATGTGCCGTCCTCACGGACGTCAGAGGCCCCGCCGCCACCGCCCCCTGTGGCACCGCCGCCGTAGATGACGGTCGCGGTGCCGACGCCCGGGGAGCCCCCGCCGTTGTAGCCGCCCCCGGTGTAGCTGCCCTTACCACCGACGTACACGCGCAGGGTCGCACCCGGGGTCACGGCCAGCGTGGCGTGCGCCTCGCCGCCCAGCCCTCCCGCCACGGCGTCTTTGGCCGATCCGCCCTGGGCGCCGTAGGCGGTGACGGTCACGTGGGTCACTGTCGAAGGGACGGTGAAGGTCTGTGCGGCCCCGGTGTAGCTGAAGGTGCACGTCACGGTGGTCGTGCCGGTGCAGTTGGAGGCAGGGGTCGCCGAAGCGGGCGTGCTGGCGAACACGAGGAGCCCTGCACCGAGGGCGATCGCACCGAGGATGCTGGTGGACCGGGGCGCGAGGCGCGTCCGCTGCGCCGTGCCTCGGAGATGCTCCCACCGTTGCACGGTGCAAAGTTCACCACACTGGTGCGTTCTTGTCCGCGCGCCCCTCTCTCCCGGGCCGCTGTCTGTCAGATGCGACCGTCTGGGCGCCACCTCGGATGCCCGCACCAGGCGATGGCCGTTCAGGGCGCGCCCGCACATCACGAATACTGAGAGTCATTACGAATAGTGACGAACTTGAGGTAGCGTTGGCACCCGGTCAGGGAAGGACGAGCGCCCGCCGCTCGCGCCGGGCGGCGGTGCCGGAGCGGTGGGGCGCCCTCGCGAGGGGGGGTCGTCGAAGTGCAGCACCACGGGGCAGTGCTCGACGCCGAGCCGGGACCTCGGCCGGCGGAGGAGAGCGTGCGAGCCGGCTCCAGGGCCGATCGCATCGTGGTGGCGTTGGCGGTGGCCACGATGGTCTGCGCGTACGCGTTGGTCGTGCTCGGCAGCACCGTCCGGGTGACCAACTCGGGGATGGGCTGCCCCAGCTGGCCCCTGTGCTACGGGCACCTCGGCCCGGTCGACCGGTTCCACGCGCTCTTGGAGCAGTCGCATCGCTACCTGGTGGCGTTGGTGACGGTGGGTGCCTTCTCGACCGCGGCCGTCGCTCGCCGGGCGCGGGCCCGGGCCCGACGCGTGGCGTTCGTTCCCGCCGCTGCGGCCGCCGCCCTGGTCGTCTTCCAGGCCGCGCTCGGCGCGCTGACCGTGTTGGCGAAGAACGCGCCGTGGACCGTGTCGGTCCATCTCGTCGTCGGTCTCGTCTTCTTCGCCGTCACGGTGGTCACGGCGGTCGCCGCCGTCCGAGGGCCCCGTGGCCGGTGGTCGCCGGGAGCGGTCGGAGGATGGGGGTGGGCGGCGCTGGCTGCAACGCTCGCCACCATCGTGGGCGGGACCCTCGTGGTCGCCAAGGGCGCCGGAGCCGCCTGTCCCGCGTGGCCGCTGTGCCCCTCGTCAGCGTCAGGCCTCGCCGACTGGCAGCTGGTCCACCGCTCGCTCGCCGGCATCGCCGCCATCAGCCTGGCCGGGTTCGTCGTCAGCCGCTGGCGGGCGCTGGCCGGCCGGTGGCGCGTCGCCGCCGGCGGGACCGTCGGGCTGTTCGTCGCCGTCGCTGGCTTCGGCGCGGCCAGCGCGCTCTCGCGCGCCGCGCCGGCCTGGCAGGACGTCCACCTGGCGATGGTCGCCCTCCTCTGGGGGTTCGTGGTGGCCACGGTGACGGCACTGGCGACCGGCGCCGCGACGGCACTGGCGACCGGCGCCGCGACGGCACTGGCGACCGGCGCCGCGACGGCACCGGCGACCGGCGCCGCGACGGCACCGGCGACCGGTGCCCCCTCGCACCGGCCGGCGGTGACGGGAGAGGGGTCGTCTGGTTAAACGAATAACCGGATGTCCGTACATTTTGCTACAATAGGGGTGTGACCCCGCTCGACTTCGTGATCTCCCTGGCACTGATCTCGGTTGCCGCCGGGGTCCTCGGGTCGTTGGTCGGGCTCGGAGGCGGGGTGGTGATCGTGCCCGTCCTCACGCTCCTGTACCACGTGGACATCCGCCTGGCCATCGGGGCGAGCATCGTGTCGGTGATCGCCACCTCGAGCGGGGCGGCGGCCGCCTACGTGCGCGAGCGGATGACCAATCTCCGGGCCGGGATGTTCCTCGAGATCGCCACGACGACGGGGGCGGTCAGCGGCGCTTACCTCACGACCCTGCTGCCCACCCGGTTCCTGTTCGTCTTCTTCGGGCTCGTGCTCGCCTACTCCTCGTTCGCCACGTTCCGGCGGCGCCACGTCGCCGAGCCCCTGACGGTGTCGAACGACCGGCTCGCCAACTACTTCGACCTGCACGGCTCCTACTTCGACGCGGCCGAGCAGCGCGAGATCCCCTACAAGGTGGTCGGCACCAGGATGGGGCTCGCCCTCATGTACGTCGCCGGGTTGGTGAGCGCCCTGCTCGGCATCGGCTCGGGGGCCCTGAAGGTCCCGGCCATGGACAGCGCCATGCACCTCCCGATGAAGGTGTCGTCGGCCACCAGCAACTTCATGATCGGGGTCACCGCCGCCGCCAGCGCCGGGGTCTACTTCATGCGGGGACAGATCGACCCCATCATCGCCGCCCCCGTGGCGGCCGGGGTGCTCCTCGGGGCGACGGTGGGCGCGCGGGTGCTGGGCCGGATCGCGAGCAGGACCGTCCGGCTGGTGTTCGTGGTGGTCCTCGTCGTCATCTCCCTCGAGATGCTGCAGAAAGGAGTCTTCCCGTGACCGACGCGCCCGCCGGGACCGGCAGTTCGCACGGGCAGGTCCCCGTGGAGCCTCCGGGGGGCGGTCCGGACGGAGCACCTGGAGGTGAGCCGGGACACCGGAGCCGGCGGCGCCAGCACACCCCCGAAGAGGCGGCGCTGATGGAGGAGAAGGTCCGCAAGGTCGAGGTCGCGATCAGCCTGGTCCTGCGGGTCGGCGTCGTCGTGAGCGTCCTCGTCATCGCCGTCGGGCTCGGGCTGATGTTCGCCCACCACAGCGCCTACGTCCCGCTCCGCGGGCACTTCTCTTACCACGAGCTCACGTCGAAGACGACGCCGTTCCCGCACTCGCTCTCGTCCCTCGGGCACTCGATCGCCGCGGGGGAGGGACGTGGGATCGTGGTGCTCGGCGTGCTGATCCTGATCCTCACGCCGGTGCTGCGGGTGGCAGTCGGCGTGCTGTCCTTCCTCTACGAGAAGGACCCGCCCATGGCCATCGTCACGCTGTACGTCCTGGTCGTGCTCGTCGGCTCGTTCTTCCTCGCCGGAGCCTGAGCTCGTACCTCACCGCCCGGTCTCGAGGCGGTCGGCGAACGGCGAGCCCGGAGGCTGGGGCAGGTCGGACGCCAGGGTGTCGAGGTCCCCGGTGTGCCGGGCCACGAGGGCCGCTTCGATGCGCCGGATCCCCTCGTCCAGGCCGAGCCGCCCCTGGGCCATCGCCTCGCCGATCGCTCTTGCCGTACGGTCCCGCTCGGCGTCGGACGCCAACGTGCGTGCCGGGCAGCGGCGCGTCTGCGGCCGGCTCCGGCCGCCCCCTCCGGCGACGCGATGGGCGTGCCGGTCGTCGACGCGTGAGGCGGCCCGGTCGTCGGCCCGGTCGTCGGCGCGGGACAGCTCCCGTGCGGCGAAGGCGGCGATCTGGGCCAGCTCGTAGACCACCACGAGCATGACTGCAGCGAGCACGACCTCGATCATCGGCGCTCCACTCCCTCACGGCGGGGCTCCGTCGAACTGGTGCGACCGCACCGCCGCCATTCATATCGTAGTACGAGCGTTCTCTCGGCAACCTACCCGCCCCGCGTGACGGGGAAACCATCGGGAGCGCCGGTGCGGGCGCCGGCTGCGTCGTCGACGTCGGTGCCGTCGTCGAGCTCGGCAGGGAGGTCGGGGAGGAGGGTGCCGCCGGCGAGCGAGCGCAGTTCGGAGAGGTGGAGCGCGGTGAGTCGCTCGAGGACGCGGGCTCCCTCGGCACGCAGCTGGACGTGGGCCAGTCGCCGGTCGTGCGGGTCGCCCGCCCGCCGCACCAACCCGGCCGCCTCGGCGCGATCGACGAGCCCGACGGCCGAGTGGTGCCGGAGCTGGAGGTAGTCGGCGATGTCGCCGATCGTGGGTCCCTCGGCGTCGTCGTGCCCGCGCACGGCCAGGAGAAGCTGATGTTGCGCGGGCGTGATCCCGGCCGCCCGGGCCTGGTCGCCGGACCACGCCAGGAACCGGCGGATGCGCGTCCGGAAACGGAGGATCGCCCGGTAGTCGTCTGCCGTGAACGACGTTCGCTCGCGGTCGTTCCCGTTGCGCCCGTCGCGCCGTCCCCGGTCGTTCCGGGCCGGCGTCACGGGTCCACCTCGCCGGTGGCGTCCTCGTCACCGGGGCCGGCGGCCGCCAGCGCGCCGGCGCCGTGAGCTTCATCGAGCCGGCGGACGCGAGCCCGACGGGACGCCCGGGCGCGCAGGCGCGCGGCCGGTCCCGAGGGCCAACGCAATGCCGGCGGCTGCAACGTGGACTCGGCGATCCGCCGGCCGAGCACCTCGGCCATGGTGTCGCGAGCGATGACCCCCACCGGTTTGCCGCCCTCGGTGACCACCACGCTGGTGGCGTCCTTCTCGACGAGAAAGATCGCCAGCGCGTCCCGGAGGTACGAGAAGCGGTCCACGCTCCGCCCGGCCACGGCGGCGGGCTCCTCGGGCAACGGGTCCATGGCCTGGCCGGCGACGGCCGTTCGGAAGGGGTCCACCTCGGTGTCGAACTCGACGCGGAACCCTCGCCGCACCAGCTTGTCGGTCATCAGCCGCTCGGTGAGGGCGAGCTCGCCCACCACCTCGGCGATCCCGAGTGCGAGCAGCATGGGGATCAATAGGTGGATCGCCCCGGTGACCTCGATGGCGAAGACGGCGCCGGTGAGCGGTGCCCGTGCTGCGACTCCGAAGCTGGCGCCCATGGCCACCAGCGCGAACGCCGCCGGGGCGACGTGGAGCGAGGGGAACAGGTGGGCGAAGCCGATGCCGACCGTCTCGCCCATGGTCGCCCCGATGAGGAAGATCGGGGCGAGGGTGCCGCCGGAGGTGTTGGACGCCAGCGCGATCCACCACGAGAACAGCTTGGCCACGCAGAGGGCCGCAGCCGCCCCCAGGAGGAACCTCCCGTTCACGGCGTCGCTGATGGCCCAGTAGCCGACCGAGAGGGACCCGGGGACCGCCAACCCGATGGTGGTGAACGCCACAGCGCCGATGAGCGGGTGGTACGCCTCGGGTACCGGCAGCCGCCGGAAGCAGCCTTCGAAGGCGAACAAGCCCTTGTTGAGCACGATTGCCAACGCGCCGGCCGCCACCCCGAGCACGCAGAAGAGCGGGAGTTGGGGCGCGGTGTAGGTGATCGGGAAGGTGACGGCAAAGAGGGGGTGGCCGCCGAGGAGGAGCGTGTGGAGCTCGCTCGAGATGCCGGTCGCCAGCACCAGCGGCAGAAGGGCGCGGAGCGACCGCTCGAAGAGGAGGAGCTCGAAGGCGAGGATGATGGCGGCCACCGGGGTGTCGAACACGCCGGCCATGCCCGCCGCCGCTCCGGTGGCGAGGAGGATCCGACGCTCCGCAGGCGACACGCGGATCCACTGACCGAGGAGCGAGCCGATGCACCCGCCGGTGACGATGATCGGCCCCTCGGCGCCGAACGGACCACCGGTGCCCATGGCCACCGCGGCCGACAACGGCTTGGCCAACAGGACGCGGGGCTTGATCCGGCTCTCCCTGAGCAGGATCGACTCGAGGGACTCGGGGATCCCGTGGCCCTTGATGACGGGGCTCCACAGAGCGAGCAGCGCCACGACCACGGCGCCCCCCACCCCGACGGCCACGAGCTCGGGGACGGGGTGGTAGTGGCGGAGGACGGGCAGCTGGAACCCGACCCGGTGGAGCAGGGCGAGATTGCTGATCAAGCCGACCAGCCGGACCACCATGAACGCCGCCACCCCGCCGACCCCACCCAGCACCACCCCCAGGAGGGCCAGCAGCATCATCCGGGCCCGGGATGCCCCGAGGCTCACCTCCGCGCTCGCGGAGGTCCCCCGTGGCCGGCGGAAGGTCATGGCACGACCTTATCGCGACACGACATACAAGCGGCCGATGGGGTAGGGTGAGGCCGTGGAGCGCGGGATCGTGTCGTTCCATCGGGACGTCGAAGGCGCTTGGGTGGCGCGGCTCGAGTGCGGCCACCGTCAGCACGTGCGTCACCGGCCGCCCTTCCAGCTCCGTCCTTGGGTCGAGGACGCCGCCGGGCGTGCCGGCCGCCTGGGCACCCCCCTCGACTGCCCGTTGTGCGACCGGGCCGAACTGCCGGAAGGTCTCGGTCCAGTTCGTCGCCGGGTGGCATGGGACGCAGAGACGCTGCCGGCGGCCATGCGCCGAGAGCATCGGGTCGGGCCGTCCACGTGGGCGGTGCTGCGGGTCGAATCGGGTCGCGTCCGGTTCGTCTCCGACCGGGGGGTGGGGCTCGACCCGGAAGGGGACCGTGAGGGCTCCCGCCTGCTCGAGGCCGGGTCAGAGCAGAACATCCCGCCGGGCGTGCCGCACCGGCTGGAGCTGTCGGGGCCGGTGCGCCTCACCCTCGACTTCTTCGCAGTGCCGGCCGCCGAAGCCGGAGAGCAGCATCCCGACGAACCCGAGTGCGAAGGCGGGGATCCTGCGTGCCTGGCCGGCTTGGTGTGCGAGGAGTGCGGTGCGGTCGTCGGGCCGGATCCCCACCGCCCCGGGTGCGGACGGGCCGGCACCGACAGTTTATCGGGTCACGATATGAGGTAGTTGCACTGCAAGAGGATCTCGATCGGGAGAGGAGTCACGATGAGCGACCAAGCCGAGATCCCCAGGAGTGTGACCGGAGCGAACGGAGCGAACGGTACGCCCCACCGGGAGGCAGCGGTGAGCCGAGCGACGCGATGGCAACCGGGTCGTCGCCTCCGGCGGCTGTGGACGGCGGTCACGTTCGCCGAACGGCGGCTGCGGGACCCCGCGGTGCACGACGACCGGTTCGACAGCTCCAGCTCTGCCGTGGTCGACGCGGCGTGCGCGCTGGTCACCGGTCGGGCCGCCGAGGGCTACGTCGCCGACGGGCGCACCGTGCCGTACTGGGCCTGGGTCAATGCATTGGCGCACCGCCCGCACGAAGCGGTGGTGTCGCTCGCGATCCAGCGGCCCGAGGAGCCGTGGGCATGGGCGACCGTCGCCATCGCGGCGGAGCTGGAACGGCTCGAGCCGGAGGAGGTGTCGGCGCTGCGGGCCGCGGTGTTCGCACCGGCGGAGCTCGACGCCCTTGCCCGTCGGGGAGGCTCACCTGATGCCGTGCTCCGCTCCGTTCGCCGGCACGCGGCCGCCGCCCGCCAGGGACGGACGCGCACGGTGTGAGAGGGGGGCGGCGACCCTCGGGCGTGCGTCGGGCCGACCTGCCTCGGAAGGGAGGCCCCGAGCGGCGATAGCGTGGCGGTCCGTGGCCCTTGGCCCATTCGACGAGGTCGACGCCGTGGTGCTCGACGCCGGCGGCGTGCTCATGCTCCCCGACCCCGAGGCGTTCCGCCACCGGCTGGCGCCGTTCGGCGTGGTACCCGACGATGCTGCGTGCGTGCAGGCGCACTACGCCGGCGTCGCGGTGATCGACGGGCTGGGTGTGGCGGACTACGTCGAGGCCGATCGCAGCATGGCGCGGCTGTTCGGGGTCGACGAGGCGGACGTCGATGCGGCGGCCGCCGCCATCGAGGCCGTCTATCTGGAGGAGCCCTTCGTTCCCATCCTCGGGGTGGCCGACGCCCTGCGGCGCCTCGAGGCGTCGGGGACGCTGCTGGCGGTCGTGTCGAACGCGACGGGTCGGGTGGAAGCGGACCTGGCGGTCCACGGCATCTGTGCCGTCGGTGACGGTGACGGTGGGCGCGCGGGCGGTCCGGCCGAGGTGACCGTGGTGGTCGACTCCCACCACGTCGGGGTGGAGAAGCCCGACCCCGCCATCTTCGCCGTGGCGCTCGAGGCGCTGGGGGTGGAGCCGCGCCGGTGCCTCTATGTGGGTGACTCCGTGCACTTCGACGTCAACGGGGCGGCAGCGGCCGGGCTCCGGGCCGTGCACCTGACCCTCCTCGCCCAATGCGCCGGCGAGCATCTGCACTTTCCTGCGCTCGGCGCGTTCGTCGACGCCTTCCTCGGCTGACGGGGCACCGTCGGCGTGTAACGCCGCGTCATTCCTGCGGCAGTGAGTGTACGGGCGGGCCCCGTGGGAGGCGAGGCCTTCGCGCAGTCATTTGCCGTGCTGCGACCAGACGATTGACGCGGCCCACTGGAATCTGGTATACCAGATTCCAGTGGGCGTATCGGATACCAAACTGCAGTTGCCGTCTCGTGCGGCCGCTGTTGCCGACGAACTCGAGCGAGCCATCCTGAGCGGTGAGATTCGTCCAGGCGAACCGCTAGTCGAGCGGACGTTGGCGGAGAGTTTCGGTATCTCGAAGACGCCCGTGCGGGAAGCCCTCAAAGTCCTGTCCCATCGGGGCTTCGTGGAGGCCGCCCCATATCGGGCCATCAGGGTGCGGCTAATCAGCGCTCAGGAAGCTCGCCATATCTATCAGGTGCGCAGCCTGATCGAACCCGAAGCCGTTCGACTGGCTGTGCCGTACCACGACGAAGAGTCGCTCCGGCGAGCGGCTGCGGCCCTGGACGCAGCCGAGGCCGCGAAGCGAGATCTTGCAGCGAAGGCAAGTGCAAACCGGCGCTTTCACCGCGCATTGTATGAGCCCTGCCCAAACCGACTTCTGTGCTCTCTTGCCGATGGCATTCAGGGCCAGGTAGCTCTCATCAGCGTTACCGCATGGATGAACTCGTCAACCTGGACCGACGAAGCTGCCGAGCATTCCGCAATTCTGTTGGCTCTCCGGTCCGGGGACCCCGAACTCGCTGCAGGGCGCCTTAGGAACCACATCGAGAAGTTCACGACAAATATCGCCACCGGAACGGCGACGAACGCTGTCTCCAGCGAGATCTAGCCACGTGTGGGGTGGGAACGTGAATGAGTTCGAGCCGGTGCTATCAGAGCCGCCCCGAGCTGGTGTGCTGCCGCAGTTCATTATCAACCAGGCGCAATTTCATGCACGGGAGAGGCACCAGATCGACATTTCCACAGCACACCAGCATAAGAAGGAGCTGCGTGAAAGGCTCGCCGACTCACTCGGCATCACACGACTTCCGCGCTGTGAAGCCTCCGCAAGGTCTCTTGGCGTAATCGAGCGAAGAGACTTCACGATTGAAAAGCTCGTCTTCGAGGCGACGCCTGGCCTCCCAGTGCCCGCACATCTCTACGCGCCGCGGGCTCCCGGACCACATCCTGCGGTCGTCCACGTCCCCGGGCACTGGATGGAGAACGCGAAGCTGGCACCGGACATCCAGCGAATGAACCTCGAGCTCGTGCAGAACGGCGTTGTCACGCTCTGCTACGACCCGCTGGGGCAGGGCGAGCGTCGAGTTGGTTGGCACCAGCACGGGCAGCTGGCGCCGTTGCTGGTCGGATTCACGTCAATGGCGGTGATGGTTCGCGACAGCCTGGCGGGAATCGACATCCTGTGCTCACGTGAGGAAGTGGACTCCTCATGCATCGGCATGATGGGTGCGTCCGGCGGAGGCTTCTCTACGATCTTTGCATCTGCGCTCGACGACAGGATTAGTGCTGCCGCGATTGGGTGCATCGTCAATTCCCACGTTGGGCAACTGCGCGATGCTGCTTATGGGACCGGATGGGACAGCTGGGTCGATCTGTGCAACCAGGTCCCTCGGCTCTGCCTTATAGGCACGATGGCCGAGATACTCTCAGCCACGCTTCCGCGCAACCTTCTGGTTGCCAACGCGGACCATGATCCGGCCATTCCGATCAGTAGCGCTTTGGAGGTTGCGCACGAATTGGCCGGCATCGCAGAAGACCAAGACTGTGGTGACAGCTTCGAGTTCGCCATCGTGCCTGGTGGCCACGGACTTCATCCGGCGATGCGCGACGTCATGGGAAGCTTCATGGTCAGCCGGCTTGGACGCCAGGTGCATCATCACCTGCGCGATACGACAGCACTTCTGGCGCCCGAGTGGGACGTGGTCCACAATCGCGCGACTGCTCTTCGTCCCCAGAGTATGCAAAGGCGCCCCTCGGAGGATGCGTGCTGGGACGAGCCCGTGGACTCAAATAGGCCCGTCGTCGCGCTCGCTCAATCCTTGGCGATCCAATGCCGAACGACCAGATCGGCGTGTGACGCAAGCACGTTGAGGGGTCTTCTCGGTCCGTACCCCGATAAGCCGCAAGAGCGGCCATCGGTATCACTTCACGTCCCGACTGCGAACGGATACGTGCAACGTGTCCGCATTCCAATCGAGGAGGGAATCTACCTCGATGCGGCTCTCGCACTGCCACGGAACTGGTCGGACCAGCTCCCGCCCGTCTTCGTGATGCTCGATGAGGGCGGAAAGAGTCAAGCAGCCGCCTCACGTGAAGTAGAAGTGGCGCTGGCCCTCGGATGCGCCGCGCTACTTCCGGACCTACGAGGCACTGGGGAGATGGCAGCTTCGGAGTTTGAAGTTGCCAGCGGAGCATGGATGCTCGAGAGAGATCTCTTCAACCAGCGGCTGTGCGACACGTTCGGTGCGATTGACTTTCTCTCCAATCGCTACTCAACGGGCGCGCAGATCGACAAGGGGCGCATCGTCCTATGGGGAAACGATGCGTTCGGGTTCCTGGCACTGGTCGCGGCCGCACTCGACGACCGTGTCGCTGCGGTGGGCGTGGGTCGGTTGGAGTCGCTCGAGGACTTGCTCGGAGAGAGCTCCGACTGTACCCCGATGGCGTATCGATACGGCCTGCTTCACGTAGTCGACGTGCCGCAACTGGTGGATCTCATGCGCCCGCGGAAGGCCTTCATCGGGGTGAAGGCCTCCGACCTGAGCGAAGTGATCCCGCTCGCCACCCAGGGCAGCCGATAGCGCGATGAGGATCACCCAGCCCGTACCTTGCGTAGCACGGCTCGATCAGGAGGATGGCGCACGGCTCTTGTCGCAGTTTGCGGTGCTTGGCGAGGGACGGTCTCTCATCGTGGACTCCGGTCTGCCGGAAACGCCCCGCCAAGTCCTTGCCCCATTTCTTGAGGAGCACGGGAGGGCGAACACACCCCTCGCGCTGGTGATTACCCACATGGACGCGGATCACTGTGGGGGTACCGCGAACCTGAAACGTCTGGTCGGACCCACGACCATCATCGCTCACGCGAAGGAGAGTCCGCCCCTGGGCGATCCGGGAGCAACGCTCCGTCATCGCTATTCGCAGTTCGCGGCATCAGATGGCCTCCACCTCGATGTCGCCGCGGAGCGGCGCATCAGAGCACGACTTGGGGATCCATTCCGTGTTGACATGCGGGTCAGTGCCAACTGCGAGGTGTCTCTTGGCTCTACGACTTGTGTCGTAGTCCACCTTCCCGGTCACACCGCAGGCCACTTGGGTGTGTGGATACCTGACGAGTCGGCGCTGATCGCAGGTGACGCCTTCATGGGAGCAGGGATCCGGACGCTCGAAGGGCGCGTCCTGTTTCCTCCGCAATTCGTAAGACCGTCCCTCTACCTGAGCACGATTCGGTTTGCACAAGAGCTTGATCCGGCCGTTCTGTTGTGCGCGCACGAAGAGACGATGATGCAGAGCAGCGCGTCGGCATTCTTGGACAGCTGTCTAGTCATGGCCGAAGCGATCGTCGAGGCAGTTGAAGAGTCCGTCAGCGCAGGGGCGAAGTCGCTGCTTAACGTCTGTCACGAAGTCAAGCTCATCAATCGTGAGTGGGGGAATCTTCCTGACTCTGACTTCGCGATCAGTGTCGCTGGCTGCCTTTGCGAGATGACTGAAGAGGGTCGCGTGACAGTGGGTTTGCGAAATGGAGTGCGCACGTTTGAGAGGAGTGCCAAGTGAAGATCGCGCAGTTGAGGACGACCGTCGTCGCGGTTCCCCAGTTGCGGTCGTACAAGTCATCGTGGAGAAGGAGCTACCACGGACGAGGTGCGCAGTGCAGCGTGCTCGTCGAACTTGAGACCGACGACGGACTTGTCGGCATTGGGGAGTCACCTGTGGTGTACGCGGGACACCCCGAAGTGACGGTCGCACTCATCGGGGCCATCGGTGAGCTTCTCCTTGATGCCAGCCCCATGGACCACGACATCCTCAGAAAGAGGATGTACGCCGAGACCGGAATGGCCCATCTCGGCACGCAAGGGATGGCTTGGGCGTTGTCCGGCGTGGACATGGCTCTCTGGGACCTGATCGGCAAGGTGTTCCACCAGCCGTTGCACAAGGTGTGGGGTAGCCCGTGGCGTCTACGTTCGCCGTTCTACGCCGACGTCCCCCCGGCCGAACCAAAGATCATGGCGGACGAGGCAATCGAGTGGGTCGCTCGGGGATTCGAAACCATTTACTTCAAGGTAGGGTTCGACCCCAAACTGGACGTCGCAAGAATGGCAGCGATTAGGAATGCAGTCGGCGAGGACGTGAAGATCCGAGTCGATGCAAACCAGGCATGGTCTCCTGGCGCTGCACGCCGCATCATCCAAAAAATGGCCGAGTTCGAGCCTGAGTACATTGAACAACCGGTGCTCGCGTCGAACATCGTCGAAATGGCGACAGTGCGAAAGTCTGTATCGGTTCCGATTCTGGCGCACGAGGCATCATTGTCAGTAGAGGGAAGCCTGGCTGTGATCATGCACCATGCAGCTGACGCTCTCCAACTGGACCCTCGCTTCGATGCTGGCTTTCAGGGTGCTCGTGTGGCTGCCCAGCTGGCGGAGGTGGCGGGTCTTCCGGTTGTCACCCACACGTTTGGTGAGCTTGGCGTAGCCACGGCAGCGGTCTTACAACTCCACGCCGCATATCCAAACTTTTTGCTCGACAATCAGACTTACTACTGGAATCTCAAGGATGACGTGATCGAAGGTGGCCTCATGCCATTCGATGGCCGCTATTTGCATGTACCTGAGGGCCCGGGTATAGGCGTGACGCTGGATAACGATCGAGTTCGTTACTATGCCGAATACTACGAGCGGGAAGTGAGGGACCGAGGAGACCGTCTTGTCTCCAACACACAAGAAGATGCGTATTACGACCTGCAGTACATCATGCGCCCGCGGGCGTGAGCGCAGGGCAATACCCGAGCAAAGGGCGTGCAGCACAAGCAAGAACGGCTTCGAAGAGAATCGTTTAGGGGAGGAGAAGCGGATGTCAGTGGGAAGTGGCAAGAGGGTGGGAGAGGGGAACCGAAGTGACTTGGGCGATGGACGCGTCATGGGGTCACCGAAGAAATCCCTCGTTTCGGGATGGGCATGGCGAGCTCTTGCGATTGCCGGCCTCTGCGTGGCACTTAGCGCAACCTGTGCGACGGTCGCGTCGGCTTCGGGACGGGTGAGGTCAGACAAGAAGTCGCAGTCGGCGCACCTCGTCTGGTGGTTTTGGGGCACAGGAGACGTTCCCGGCATTCTGAAGTGGCTCCAGAGCGAGGGAAAGACTTACAAGAAGGCGCATCCAGGGGTGTCCGTCACAATCGTGCCTCAGGCTACGACAACGCTCATCGGAGCGTTTCAGACCGCAGCCTCGTCCAAGTCGGGGCCCACAATCGCGACGCAGTGGGCAACGTTGCCAACGCTGACGCCTGTCTGGGAAGGGGACGTCACTCCAGTCACATCTCTCGTGAAAAAGAAGACAATCGCCACCTGGCTCAACACGTCAGAGAACACGTACAAGAAGAAGCTGTGGGCGGTCCCCATCTACTTGCTCGGTACGCCGTTCGTATGGAACAAGAGCTTGTTCAAAAAGGCTGGACTGAACCCTACAAACGGGCCGAAAACGTGGGGACAGTTCATTTCCGACTGTGCCAAGCTCAAGGCCGCCGGCATCGTGCCGATCGTCTCGGGAGACAAGACAGGGGCTATCGGAGCATGGTTGCTCGGACTCGTCGGTGACCAGGGCCTCAACTCTGTGAAGCAGATCGAGGAGCTCGCGACCGGGAAGTACAGCTTGGACAGTAAGGCATATCGTACCGGCTTCGGCAAAATTGACCAACTTATCAAGCGCGGGTACTTCAACTCCAACGTGTCCTCGATCACCTTGACACAGGCTTGGCAGCAATTCGCTCAAGGCAAGGGGGCGATGACGTGGGCGACGGACGGACAGACGCTTGCCATGCAGAAGGTGTTGCCCGCCGGCGCTGAAGGCGTAGAAAAGACGCCTGTGTGGGGCCGCGGAAAACTTGCAGGCTACTACGATGTGACGCAGTCCTCCGACGAGTTCATCACCTCATGGGCTGGGAACAAGCCTGCAGCGGCAGCCTTTCTGTCGTGGCTCAAGGAGCCCAAGCAGGTCAACAGCTTCTACTCAACGCTCGGAGCGTTCCCCGCCTCGAAGGAGTTCGCGGCCTCGAAGGTCACGGATCCTCTCGCAAAGCAGCTCTACACGCTCGACACCGGGAAAAGGCAGGTATGGACGGAGAACTTCTGGCCACCGCAAGTGACAACAAACGGCGTCCGACCCGCCTTGGAGACGATGTTCACCGGAGCGAGCGTGACAGCCACGATCAAGTCGATTCAACAGAGCTTCGCGACCTGGCGCCAAGAGCAGCCAACGCAGCTCCGGTACTTCACACGCTGGGTCAAGAGCCAGTCCTGAGCAGTGGCGGACATGCCGGTTCGAAGCAACACGTGGTGCGCGTCATCGCTGTACGCGCAAGGGGCTGGTAGAGGCGCAAAGGAGTACCACGCGTGACCCAGCTCAGCAGAGAGATGGTGCCGGCACCCGAGACGGTCGTGACTCTCCGGTCGCGACCGTCTCGGAGGGCCGCCCGCCGACGGAGGGGCTCGGGAAGGTTATGGCCGTACCTCTTTGCGCTTCCAGCGCTGGCCGTTCTCGGGCTCGTGTTCGCGTATCCGCTGGTCGCCGTGGTCAGAGACAGCTTCTATAGCGGAACAGCCTCGAACCTATCCTTTAGCGGACTCAGCAACTATCACTTGGTTCTCTCAAATCCGATCTTCATCCAGTCGCTGTTGAACAACCTTCGTCTCTTGACGACGGTGCCGGTCATGACGGTGATTGCCTTGATTATTGCTCTCGTCCTGAACGAGATCGTGCGGGGGTGGAAGGCCTACAGGTTCATTGTCTTCATTCCTTACATTCTGCCTGCGGTTGCCATGGGCCTCGCATTTTCGTACATTTTGCAACAGAACGGATCACTGAACTCCCTTCTCGGAGATCTTCACCTTCGGGCTTTGGCACTTGACTGGCTGGGATCTGAGCAGATTTCGATCTACTCGGTCGGGGGAGTGATCGTGTGGCAACAACTTGGGTTCGGCATCGTGCTCTTCACCGCTGGGCTGTTGTCACTGCCACAGGAGGTGATCGAGGCGTCGGTTGTCGATGGCGCAAGTTGGTGGCAGCGTCAGTTGTATGTGGTCTTGCCGCAATTGAGGCGCGTCATCGAGTTGTTTGTCGTGCTGCAAGCGATCACGGTGCTTTCATGGGTATTTACCTATGTATACGTGATCACCCATGGAGGTCCGGGAACCTCCTCGAGCGTTATGACATACTACATTTGGCAAAATGGCTTCGAATTTGGAGCGGTAGGAATCGCATCGACTGCGGCGGTTATTCTCCTGGCTATGGCGGGGGTCCTTATCACGATCTATGTAACGCTCAGGGTTCGAAGAGGAGACCTGTGATCGCATCTGGAACGCGCGCGGCCATGCGCCACATCATCATGGTGCTCCTGAGTCTGGTAAGTCTCTACCCGATCTGGTTCACGCTTCAGACTGCCCTGAAGTCGCAACGGACATTTGTTCTGGCTCCCGTGGCGCTTCCACTGCATCCGACGTTCGCCAACTTCGGGAATGTCCTTGCCCAGACTCCGCTGTTGACCTGGACGGTGAACAGCGTTGTCGTCACTGTCTCAGCGGTGGCCGCTTCTGTGGTGCTCGCGCTGCTTGCGAGCTTTGCGCTTGTGTTCGGAACATTTCGGGGGCGCGCCGCACTGTTGCGAGCGGATCTGGTCTTTATGGTGGTGCCTCCTGTTGTTCTGCTCTTGCCGATGTTCACCTTGATGCTTACGATTCATTTGTTCAACACGCTGGAATCGGTAATCATCTTTTATGTCGGCTTGAATTTGCCGTTCTCGATTTTCTTTCTCGTGAACTTTCTTCGTACGGTGCCGAGAGAAATCGTGGAAGCGGGAACGATGGACGGGTGTTCGCCCTGGCGGCTGCTATGGCAGATCGTTACGCCGATGGCAGGGGCCGGGGTTTTCACGCTTGTCGTCGTCAATGCTGTATATGTCTGGAACGAGACGCTGGTCGCTCTTGTATTTCTCCAAAGTCAAGGGAAGCGCACTCTCATGGCGGGTCTTGCGGAGTATGTGGGGAGGTTCGGTTCCAATGAGCCATTGATTCTTGCGGGTGCCTTCTTGTCAATGATACCCATGTTGTTGCTGTACTTTGCGGGTCAGCGGTTCTTCATTCGGGGACTGACTGCTGGTATCGGCAAGTGATCCCAGCAAAGTGGGGGCGATAGGGAGTGAATGTGGTTGAGAAAGAGCCTGAACAGGGAGGAAGGTGTCCCGTGAGTGTGGTTGCGACGCGGGGTGGAGAATTTGCAGGGGTCAATGGCATCCCCGTGACGCCGTTCCAAGATGGTGGCTGCGTGGATCATGAGGCACTCGGCACGGTTGTGGAACGCATGGTGGCGGCCGGTGTGGATGTAATTGTCGCGTGTGGTAACACGAGTGAGTACGGCAGCTTGACGTCTGCCGAGGCGATCGCTGTCGCTGGCTCCACGATTGAGGCAGCGGGCAGGTGTTCGTCGTTGGTGGGCATTGGGGGGGACGTGGAGACCGCCATTCAAGAAGCTCGTGCAGGTGTAGCTCGGGGAGCATCGGGCATCATGGTGCACTATCCGGCCGATGTATATGTGTCGGACGCGGGGCTGATCGAGTACTACGGGAGAATCGTGTCCGCCATCGAGGCCCCGGTGGTGCTGTACGTTCGAGATCGGGGTTTGGGCGGCCGCGTCCTGGAGAATGTGCTTCGGTTCGAGAACGTGGTGGCTGTGAAGTATGCACTGCCCGATCTACTGGGGTTTGCTGGCTTCGTTCGGGAGTTTGGCAGCGACGTGGTTGCTCTGTGTGGACTTGCGGAGATGTGGGCGCCGTTTTTCTGGCTCCTCGGAGCGAAAGGCTTCACCTCGGGGCTTGTCAACGTTGAACCGGGGCTGTCGCTCGGGCTCTGGACAGCGTTGAAGTCGGGAGATTTCAAGTTGGCGTTGGCGTACTGGGAGAAGATCCGTCCATTTGAGGAGCTGCGGGCGCGACATCGGAGCGGGCTGAACGTCTCCGTTGTCAAGGCAGCAATGCTGCTCCGGGGGCTTCTCTCGGACGGAACGGTTCGACCTCCGATCACGGACTTGGACGAAGCGGAGCTGAGCGAGGTCAAGGCCGTGTTGAGCTCCTGGGACGCAGGGGCCTGAGCCGTGGGGGTGGTCGTCATAACCGGGAGCAGCGGCGGGCTGGGTTCGGCTGCGGCTCGGGCGTTTTCAGTGGCAGGGTTTGAGGTGATCGGTCTCGACCGGGTCGCCACGGGGTCGGAGTCGATCCGTCACGTCCAAGTGGACGTTGCGGATGAGGCGTCGATGGAGCGGGCGTTGGCGGACATTGGGGCAGTGCAACATCTCGTGGCGATCGCAGGCGGAGCTCTCGTAGAGGAGAAGGCCGCGCCGGACATAGCAGCGTTGCCAATTGATCTGGTGCGGCGCTCACTTGAGCAGAACTTGATCAGTGCGTTTGTCACGCTGCGTACCGCGATGCCGAAGCTCCGGGAGGCATCGGGAGACCGCAGCGTGACGTTCGTCACGTCCACCGACGCGCTGTTGTCTTACGGCATGCCGGGTTATGCGGCAGCAAAAGCTGGAATCATCGGCTTGGTGCGGTCGTTGGCGAGCCCGTTGGGTGCCGAGGGAATCAGAGTCAATGCGATTGCACCAGGTGATATACCTACTCCGCGGAACGCGAGGGAGTGGGCCCATCTTCCCATGTGGTATGAGCACTTGGCTGGTTCGACTGCGCTGAGACGACTCTGTAGTGCTGAGGAGCTAGCTGACGCGTTTGTCAGTGTGGCGACGCAACTACGGGGAGTCACTGGGCAGGTGATCGTTGTGGATGCGGGACTGACCGTGTCAGCTGGCGTTAGTGCCGCGGTGACCCACGAGTGAAGGACGTCGCACCACTGGGCACCGGGCACGGGTCAGGCGTGGGTGAGCTGTTGCGTGATGCGTGGCCTTCCCCGGTTGGTGTGGTCCGGATGGATCGCCTGGACCGAAACATCGTGGGCATGCAAGAATGGGCCGAGGGTGCGCGAGTTGAGCTCGCGCCACATGCAAAGACGACGCTTGCTCCAGTGATCCTACGCAAGCAAGTTGACGCCGGAGCATGGGGACTGACCGTTGCCAACGTGGAACAAGCTTCGATCGCGTTGGACGTCGGTGCTGAGAACGTCCTGATTGCCAATGAAGTTGTCGACCCGATCTCCATCAGGCGCCTGGCAGAGCTGCGAGGGGTAAAGAGATTGATCTGTTATGTGGACAGCGTCAGGGGCGTAGAAATCTTGGACGGTGCTCTTGGAAGCTCGCAGCGTCCCGGCACACGTCCACTCGATGTGTTGATTGAGCTCGGAGTCGTGGGCGGCAGAGCTGGTGTTCGTGATCTAACGACGGCGATTGAGGTCGCTCGTACTGCCGCCGCGGCTGCTTCGCTTCGGGTGGTCGGGGTTGGTGGGTTCGAAGGCGTGATTCCGCGGCGGGATGCCGCAGATGCTGCGGAGCGAGTGGCTGACTTCTGTCAGCAACTGGTCGAGTGCGCGGACGTTCTGGTCGATAGGGGGTTCGTCGACTGTTCTGAATCCGATCCTGTGATCCTCACTGCGGGGGGTTCGCTGTTCTTCGACGTAGTTGCAACAGTGCTGGTTTCTCAGAGTGCCCGTTGCGGCTATCCCACGAGAACGGTGATACGACCTGGGTGTTATGTGACCCATGACCATGGGATGTACGAGCGGTTGTCCCCATTCACCCAGAGGCGGCGCGGCCCATCCCTTGAAGCGGCGCTCGAGGTTTGGGGGCGCGTCTTGTCACGGCCAGAGGTATCGCGAGTCATTGTCGATGTTGGTCGGCGTAACGCTTCATATGATCATGAACTTCCGCGCCCGCTTTGGTGGTGTGGGGCGTCGGGCGAGAGGTCACCATGTAAAGCTGTTGTCAGGAGTCTGGCCGACCAGCACGCGTTGGTTGACATCAAGGAGGAACTGACACTGGCGGTTGGTGACTGGATGGGCTTCGGCGTCTCGCATCCGTGCACGACGTTCGACAAGTGGCGGATGCTGATTGGAATCGACGCCTCCGGGCGCGTAGTGGAGGAGATAGCAACGTGCCTTTAGTGGGGGGGTCATCATAGGTATGGCTGAGATACATCTTGAGCAAGTGACCAAGAAGTATCCGAACGGAGTCGTTGCCGTCAAGGAAATAACACTGGCGATAGCCGACGGTGAATTCTTGGTGCTCGTCGGCCCGTCAGGATGCGGCAAGACGACGCTCCTTCGCATGATCGCCGGCCTCGAAAAAATCACTGAGGGCAAGATTCTGATTGGCTCGCGGGTGGTTAACGATGTAGGACCTCGGGACCGGGATATTGCGATGATATTCCAGAACTATGCGCTCTACCCGCATATGACGGTAGGCCAGAATATCGGATTCGCGCTCAAGTTGCGTGGCGTTCCGAAAGGTGAAGTCAGCCAGAAGGTGGCTGAAGCTGCCAACCTCCTGGGGTTAGGCGAATGGCTCGATCGGCGACCTGCACAACTGTCGGGCGGACAGCGGCAACGGGTTGCAATGGGACGAGCCATCGTCCGGGAGCCCGCAGCGTTTTTGATGGATGAGCCCCTTTCGAATTTGGACG
This sequence comes from Actinomycetes bacterium, assembly GCA_021791845.1. Lineage (GTDB taxonomy): Bacteria > Actinomycetota > Acidimicrobiia > Acidimicrobiales > RAAP-2 > JAJYVT01. The sequence goes on from JAJYVT010000002.1 coordinate 28,105, forward strand.
CGAAACTTCGAGTGCAGATGCGTGCGGAGGTGAGCCGGCTGCAGCGGCGACTTGCCGTTGCCACGGTCTACGTGACCCACGATCAAATGGAAGCGATGACGATGGGCGACCGGGTGGCCGTGATGAAGGACGGGGTGCTGCAGCAGTGCGCCGACCCTCAGAGTCTTTACGATCACCCGTCGAATGTCTTCGTTGCCGGGTTCATTGGATCCCCAGCGATCAACCTCTTCGAAGCAGTACTGGAAGACGGACACACGCTTCGACTGGGTTCTCAGCGGATTCCGCTGCCAGCCAGTGGTAGCGCATCTGCGCTTCCGAAGTATTACGGGCAAAAGGTGTTGGTAGGAATACGGCCCGAGCATCTGTCTACGCATGCCAATGGGTCGACTGCATCACTCGAAGTAGACGTGGATCTAGTTGAGGCCTTGGGAAGCGAGCAGCTTGTGCACTTCTCGATTGACGCCCCTCGAGCGCTGTCGGAAGGCGTGGGACAGAGCGGGCTGAGCCTTCGGGGAGAAGGTATTGCTCGGGCGGAGGCGCGCGCTGCCATTAGGCGAGGTGAACGAAGAACCTTGGCCATCGACGCTTCCGAGCTGCACTACTTTGACTGCGAGAGTGGCCTTGCCATATGAGTAGCCGAGGGCTTAAGGGGATTCGGTGAGTCAAGCTCAGTCGTCTAGGGAGTCGATCCCGTTGCCAACCACGGCAATAGCGGTGGATCAAGTGGCCGAGGCAGCCAGTGGTGCGGCGCACTGGTTCAAGGAGCGCACCCCTGACGAGAGAAGCGAGCTTCTCGAGGCTATTGCTGGCGCATTGGATGCGGTCCAGGTTGACGCTGTGAGGATCGCCGAGGAGGAGACGCATCTTGGGGTGGAGCGCCTGAGAGGTGAATTGGCGCGGACCACGTTCCAGCTGCGGTTCTTCGGGCAGGTATTGACGGCCGGTTGGGTTGCTCCGCTGGTCATCGACCACGCAGACTCCCAGTGGCCGGTGGCGCCTCGGCCGGACCTTCGGCGGGTGCTTGTCCCAATTGGGCCGGTTGTCGTCTTTGCTGGAGGGAACTTCCCCTTCGCATTCAGCGTGGCGGGAGGCGATGTAGCTTCGGCGTTGGCCGCTGGTTGCCCAGTGATTGTCAAGGCGCACCCGGGTCACCTGAGACTGAGCCGGTTGGTTGCGGACACCGTTGCGGCTGCGCTTCAGAGGCGGGGGGCTCCGTCTGGCACCTTTCAGCTTGTGGTCGGCGACGAAGCTGGAAGGGCAATCCTGAGTCATCCGTGCGTGAGGGCAGCCGCATTCACGGGTTCTGTGCGGGTGGGACGGATGCTCTTTGATTTGGCGAATCGGCGACCTGTACCCATCCCCTTCTACGGTGAGCTGGGGAGTCTCAATCCCGTCTTCATCACCGAGCGAGCAGCGTCGGAGCGCCTGGATGCGATTCTTGATGGGTTCCTCCAGTCCTTCACCCTCGGCAACGGTCAGTTTTGCACCAAGCCAGGCCTTCTAGTCGCACCTGAAGCATGTTCAGCGGCGGACTTGCTCGCCGAACGGTTGGCTTCGAATGGCCCGCAGCGGATGCTCTCGGATGCGATTGCCTCGGCTCACGCTGCGAGGTGCGGTGAACTTGTTGCTAGTGACGGCGTGCGCGTCGTGAAGCAGGGGCAAGTCACGGAAGACGGTGTTACCTCAACGATCGTCGAAGCTTCTATGGCGGTGATGCGATCGGAGTTCGCGAACCTCACTGCGGAGAGCTTCGGACCGGCTGCCGTCGTTGCGGTGTGTTCGTCTCATAACGAAATGCTTGAGCTCGCGGGACTGTTAGATGGCCAGCTCACTGGCGCTGTCTTCGGGGACGAAGATGACCCGGCTGCAGCCGACCTCGTGAAGGTGCTCGTCGAGCGTGTGGGTCGGATCGTGTGGAACGGATGGCCGACGGGCGTGGCCGTTAGCTGGGCGATGCACCATGGCGGTCCTTACCCCGCGACGACGTCGCCGCTGACTTCTTCTGTTGGGGCGTCGGCTCTTGCGAGATTTCTTCGGCCCGTGGTCTTCCAAGGGTTCCCGGACCGGATGTTGCCGGATGCCGCACGCGATGAGAACTTGGCCGAAAGTGCCATCGTCCGCGATGGCGCCTGGCAACCTGCGCGGCTGGCAGCAGATCACCGCTGACCTTCGGAGATGTAGGTACACGGGGGCGAGTCGAGGGCCCGCATCCGATGTCCCGGTCGGCGTTCGCCGCGCCTGTGCTATCGGGTGCCCCCGTGGCAGGGGTCGGTAGCGCCCAGAGCCTCGTCCAGCCGGCTCGCCACCAGGTCGGCGTCGGCAGGGGAGAAGACGAGCGGTGGACGCACCTTCAGCACGTTGCCGGCCGGGCTGGTCTTCCCGACCAGCACCCCACGCCGGCGCAGCTCGTCCACCACCGCCCGGGCTCGGGCCGCGTCCGGCGCGCCGTGGGGGTCGAGGAGCTCGAGGGCCAGGAGCAGCCCCCAGTTCCGCACCGCCCCGGTCCCCGCATGGCCGGCGGCAACCCGCTCGACCCGCTGGCGGAGCACGGCACCCACCGACGCCGCGTTCTCCACCAACCCCTCCTGCTCCACCACCTCCAGCGTCGCCAGGGCGGCGGCGCAGGCCAGGGTGTTTCCTCCGAAGGTGCTGAAGTAGCCCGTCGCCTCCATGAACGGGTCGACGAGGTCGGAGCGGGCCAGGACAGCGGCGACGGGAAAGCCGTTGCCCATCGGCTTGCCCAGCGTCATCAGGTCGGGAGCGACACCGGACGAGGTGATGCTCCACAGGTGCCCGCCCGTCCGCCCGTAGCCGGCCTGGACCTCGTCGCCCACCACCAGGCCGCCGGCCGCCCGCACCGCTGCCGCCACCTCCCGGATCCACCCGTCCCCCGGGCCGAGGATCCCGTCGCTGGTGAAGGCCGGGTCGACGAAGAAGGCTGCCGGCGGCACCGGCCCGTCGGCGAGGGCCTCGACCGCGGCCACCGCCCGGCGGACGGCGTCCTGCCCGCCGCCGGGCCGCCCCTCCGGAGGAGGGAGCAGACCGACGTTGTCGGGGGAGTAGCCGGCTGGCCACTCCTCGGGGGACAGGTCGGTCGCCGCCTCGGTCACGCCGTGGTAGGCGAACTCGGTGACGAGGGCGCCCCGGCGGCCGGTGGCGAACCGGGCGATGCGCCAGGCCACGTCGTTCGCCTCGCTGCCCGAGTTCACGAACAGCACCCGGTCCAGGTGGTCGGGGGCCAGGGCCAGGAGGCGCTCGGCCAGGGCGATCCCGGCCTCGTGGAGATAGCGGGTGTTGGTGACGAGCGTCGACGCCTGGGCGCCGATGGCCGCGGCCACCTGGGGATGGCAGTGGCCCGCTACGGGCACGTTGTTGTAGGCGTCCAGATAGCGCCGGCCGTCGGCGTCGACGAGGACGGCGCCGCTGCCGCGCACCGGGTGCAGCGGCTCGGCGTAGCTCAGCTCGAGCGGGCCCAGCACCCGGGCACGGGCCGCGGCCAGGTCGGCGGTCGTGCGATGGGCGTACGGGAGCGAAGCGGCCGCCGGCACGCGGCGGCACATCCGGGCAAGCCGCGCACCGGTGTCGTCGTAGCCGGCCTCTGCCATGCGCCGGAGCAGGGAGACGGCACCGTCGAGCCTCCCGTCGACGTCGGGGTGCGCGGTCTGGCGCCATCGCGTGACGACGATCTCGATCGCCGCCCGGGCCGCCACCAGGTCGCCGAGGAGGCGCGCCTCGGCGTCCTCGAGGGGGGTGAGCGAGGTGTAGCCGGCGATGATCGGCTCGGCGAGCTCCAGCCCCCCTTGCTCGTCCGAGCTTTCCTGGAGGACCTCCGAGAGGACGACGGCCAGGTCGCACACGAGGGCGGTGTGCGTCATGTCCCCGAAGTCGAGGACACCGGAGACCCGCCGGTCGTCACCGAACAGCACGTTCGGCGGACCCATGTCGGCGTGGAGGACCTGCGCGCGCAATTGGGCGAAGCGGGGGGCGACGACGGCGTCGAAGCGGTCGACCACCGTCGAGACCAGGACGCGGGCGTCACCGTCCACGAAGGACAGCCGGTCGCGCAGTGCGCCGGTCCGCTGGACGTCCCACTGGATCGGGTAGCCGGCGGCGGGATGGAAGAAGCCGCGCAGCGCCCGTCCCAGGCGGGCTGCCGTGCGGCCCCAGTGGAAGAGCAGGGGTCCGTCCAGATCCGCGGCCGACACGTGGTGGCCGTCGAGGAACGTGAAGAGCTGGATCCTCGACACCCGGCCGTCGGGACCGGTGATGGTGGCCATGCTTCCGCCGGCGGCCGTCGGCAGCACGGCGGGCACGGGGAAGGAGGGGTCGACGGCCCGCACGTGGGCGATGGCTCGCGTGCGCATCTCCACCACCCCGGCACCGTCGGCGGGGTTGTGGACCTTGAACAGGTAGCGGCCCGACGGCGCGTCGACCCGGAAGTTGCGGTCGCGCTCGCCGTGGAGCGGCGTGAGGGTGCCCTCCAGCTCGTAGCAGTCGGCGAGGAGCGCGGAGGCGGTGGCGACGTCGACGGCGGGCCGGGGTGCGAGCAACGGGTCTGACATGGGCCCAATCCTGGCCCAGATCGCCGGCACCCCGTGACGCCGCCTCTCGCGCTATGCAGGGCCGGTGCACGCTGCGGGTGACCAGGCTGCCGACGCTTCCGTGTGGAAGGGGAGGGCGGCGGCCCTGCTCGACGCCGTGACCGCCGCCCGGGGGTTCGACCGCCGCCGGGGGCTCTTCGGGGTCCGGCGGGTCCGCCCTGGTAGGGCGTATGCGCATCTGTGGCCCTTCGCCTGCGCCTGGTCGGCGATGGAGACGGCGTCGGACCTCGGCGGAGCCACCGGGTCTTCGGCCGCCGAGGTGGCTGGCTTGCTCCTGTCGGGTCTGGCCGCCTATGCACCGGCGAACGGCACGCACCGTGCGAACGGCACGCACGGCACGCAGGACACGCACGACACGGTCGGCACGCACGGTGCGGCGGACGGGCGGGTCGGCGGCGAGCCCGTCGGGTTCCAGTCGTCGGTCGCCCCGCCGCTCGGCCGCGGCGGCGACGTCTACTACGACGACAACGCCTGGGTGGCGCTGGCCCTCCTCGAGCACCACCGGCGCCGTCACGACCAGGGCTCGCTGTCCCTGGCTCGGCGGGTGGTCGCCTTCTGCTGCACGGGGTGGCACCCCGACCCCGGGTGGTCCGTCCCCGGTGGGATCCGGTGGAAGGTGCGGGCCGCCAGCCGATCCCGGAACACCTGCGCCAACGGGCCGGTCGCCGAAGCTGCGGCGCTGGTGCACGCCAGGACCGGCGACCCCGACGCGCTGGCCTGGGCCGTGCGCATCTACGGCTGGGTGCGAGCCGCCCTCCTGGGGCCCGACGGCCTCTACCTCGACCGGATCATGCCCGACGGCACGCGGGCGCCGGAGCGCTGGACGTACAACCAGGGAACGATGATCGGAGCCGGGGTCCTGCTGGCGGAGGCGACGGGGGAGCGGCGGTACCTGGAGGACGCCTGCGCCACCGCCGACGCCTCGCTGGCGTCGTACGACGTGGCGACGTTGCTCCGAAACGGGCCGGCGTTCAACGCCATCTTCTTCCGCAACCTCTTCCTCTTGGACCGCCAGGTGCCCGACTCGCGCATCGGGGCCCTCGCCGCCGCCTATGCCGATGCCGTGTGGGACGGGGTGCTCGGGCGGCGGGCGGTGCGCGCCACGGGCAGGCTGGGCACCCTCAATGCCACCGCGCCCTTGGTCGAGGTGTACGCGCTGCTCGCCGGCGCCACGCCCCACCCCTAATGGCAGGCGTCCCGGCGCCAGCCTCAGCAGGTGGCGAACCGCCCGAGATCGAGGGCGCGCACCGCCTCCTCGAGACCGGCGGGCCACGCCAGGAGGAACCCCTGGGCCAGGCGGATCCCCAAGTCCCGCACGGCGGCCAGCTCCGACGGCGTCTCCACCGCCTCGGCCACCACGTCGGCGCCGATGTCGGCGGCAAAGTGCACGATCGCCGTGGCCAGGCTCTGGCGCACCGGGTCGCCGTCGATGCCCCGGATGAGCTCTCGATCGAGCTTGATGATGTCGGGATGCAGCTTCAGGATGTGCGAGAGACTGGCGAAGCCCGCCCCCGTGTCGTCGATGGCCAGCTGCATGCCCATGGACCGCAGGCCGTCGAGCACCCGTCGCACCGTCGGGTAGTCCTCCACGGCGACGTGCTCGGTCAACTCGAGCACGATCCGCTGCGGGCCGGCACCTTCCAGTGCCGGCACGAGCGCCGGGTGGCCAACCAGCTGGGGACTCAGGTTCACCGCCATGCGCGTCCCCGGCGGGAGACCGCCGATGCCGGCCAACGCGGCTTCGAGCGCCGAAAGCTCCAGGTCGGGTCCGAAGCCGGTGCGCCAGGCGTCGGCGAACCAGGTGTCGGGCGGCTGGGCGGGGTGGGGCGGGAAGCGGGTCAGCGCCTCCACCATCTCGACGCGCCCGGTGCACACGTCCACGATCGGCTGGTACACCGTGGCCACCTCCCGCCGGGCGAGGACCTGTTCGACCCGGCGGGCCGTCCGGACGTCGGTGAGGACGCCGGGACGCAGCACGTTGGCCACGAACCCGGACATGCCGGCGGTGTCCGCCCCATCGGCGCTGCCGGCCGCCGACATGAGCTCGTCGGCGGCGCCCGTGAGATCCGACGCCGCCGTCACCATCGCAGTCATGAACGAGGACAGACCGGCCAGCGTGGCGACGTCTCCCTCGGTGAAGGCGCCGGCCGACGTGGCGGCCACGTTCAGCGCGCCGACGAGCCGCTCTGTGCACCGGAGGGGAACGACCACGACGGAGATCGCCCCCAGCCCGGCCGCGGCCACCCGGTCGATGCGCGGGTCCTGCCGGGCGTCGTGACAGAGCAGCGTCGTCCCCTGCTGGACCGCCAGGCCGGAGAGGCTGGCGTCCACCGACACCCGGGTCCCGACCATCTCTCGAAGCGTCCCCGTGCCGCACACGGCGCGCATCGCGCCGCCGTCAACCAGTTCGACGGCAGCACCCTCGGCAGCGTCGACCAGCTCGAGCACCTCGTCGGTGATGCGTTGCATGACCGTCAGCGGATCGCTGGCCTCCCGCAGGAGGAGCGCCAGTGTCTCGAGAGGGTCGGCGGGGCGCGCCGGGCCACGTTCGTCCGGCACGGCTCCGGCCCGGTCCGCAGGTGCCTCCACCCCATGGCCCCTTTCCCCTCGGAGGCGCGATGCCTGTGGCGCGAATTGTACGGTGTCACGGGGTGAGCGGGGGAGCGTGGCCCCGCCAGACGGAAGCGGCGATACTGGCGGCATGGAGCTCGCCGACCTCGACCTCGACCCGCTTCGGCAGCTCGAGCGCTGGATGGAGGAGGCTCGGGCGGCCGGGGAGCCGATGCCCGAGGCCATGTGCGTGGCCACGGCCGGGGCGGACGGTCAGCCGGCGGCCCGCATGGTATTGATGCGCGGGCTCGACACCGGTGTCGTCTTCTACACCGACTACGGCAGCGACAAGTCCAGGGACCTGGCAGCCAACCCCCGCGCCGCCGCCCTGTTCCACTACTTCGCCCCCGTCCATCGCCAGGTCCGGGTGACCGGCGCCGTCGAGCGCACCAGTGCCGCCGACTCCGATCGCTACTGGGCGACCCGGCCGGCGGCGTCGCGGCGCAGCGCGCTGGTCTCGCACCAGAGCAGCGTGGTCGAGAGCCGGACGGTGCTGGAGGACGGCGTCGCCGCCCTGGCTGGCGTGGAGGAGCCCGTCCGTCCCGACCGGTGGGGCGGCTTCCGCATCACCCCGGTGCGAATCGAGTTCTGGGAGGAAGGCCCGGCGCGGCTCCACGACCGCATCCGGTTCGTGCGCCACGGCGACGGCTGGCGGACCGAGCGCCTCTCCCCTTGACCGGCCCGCCCGCCTGGCCGCCGGCCGCCCGCCGACCGGCTCGCCCCGCCTGGCCGCCAGCCGCCGCCGGCGTCCGGAGGCAGGGAAGCGTCGCTCCGGGAGCTTTTGGGGTCCGGAGGTCGGGGGGTCAGGGACGTGACCGGCGGTGCACCACATTGCCGTGACGGTGCATGGTGGTGCTGACGGCCTGCTCGTGGGTCCATCGCAGGAGCTCGTAGGTGCCGGCCGCCACCAGGGGCTCCACGTCGACCTCGGCCCCGGCGTCGAGGAGGGCCAGGCGCAGCGACGGGGGCGTCCCGACGAGCCGGATGCGCGCCGGGAGGTCGGCGGCCGCCCGGGCGGTGAAGGCGGCGTCGTCCTCCACCCGGGCGCCGGCGGGCAGCCCGGGGAAGGGCTCGGACGCCGAGACCTCGACGGGCACCCCGAGCTCCGAGGCGACGCCGAGCGAGAGCTCCAGTACGGCCGGGTCGGGTGCGGCACCGAGCCGGAGGGCGGCCCGCGGGAGCGGGCGCAGCCGGAACACGTTGCTCTCGGCCATGAGGCCGCTCGGGTCCTCGCCGGCCAGGAGCCGCTTGGCTGCCAGGCGCGCCGCGGCGAGCCCGGCAGAGACGTCCGGCGTGCCCCGTACCTGCCAGCGCCCCATCGACGCGACGTAGTTCGGGCCGCCGGCCTTGGCGCCGGGGCCGATCGACGACCGCTTCCAGCCACCGAAGGGCTGCCGCCGGATGACCGCCCCGGTGGTGTGCCGGTTGACGTAGGCGTTCCCGGCCGCCACCCGGTCGGTCCAGGTGGCGATCTCCCGGTTGTCGAGGGTGGAGATCCCGGCGGTCAGCCCGTAGGGGACGGCGTTCTGCAGCTCGATGGCGTGGTCCAGGTCGCGGGCCCGCATGAGCCCCAGCACCGGCCCGAAGCACTCGGTCAGGTGGAACTCGCTTGTGGGGGCGACGCCGAGCTTCACACCGGGCGACCACAGGTGGGGGTTGTCGCCGACCTGGAAGGGCTGGACCAGCCACCGCTCGCCCGGCCCGAGGGTGGTGAACGCCCGCTCGAGCGGGCCACCCGGCGGCCGGATCAACGGGCCGACGGCGGTGGCCGGGTCCTCGGCCGGCCCCACCCGCAGGGACGCCACGGCGTCGGCCAGCCGGGTGAGGAAGCGCCGGTCGTCGTAGACGGGAGCCTCCAGGATGGCCAGGCTGGCCGCCGAGCACTTCTGGCCGGCGTGGGAGTAGGCCGAGTGCACGATGTCGCGCACGGCGTCCTCCAGGTCGGCCGCGGCGGTGACGACCACCGCGTTCTTGCCGCTCGTCTCGGCGTGGAGCGCGAGGCCGGGCCGCCACTCGAGGAAGCGCCGCGCCGTGTCCCAGGCGCCGGTCAGCACGACGGCGTCCACGTCGGGGTGGGTCACCAGGCGTTGGCCGGGCTCGGCGTCGGCGCAGGGGAGGAACTCCAGCACGTCGGTGGGGACACCCGCGGCGTGGCACTGCTCGACGATGGCGGCGGCCGTCAGCACCGTCTCGGGGGCGGGCTTCAAGATGACGGCGTTCCCTGCCGCCAGGGCGGCCATCACCCCGCCCGAAGGGATGGCGTAGGGGAAGTTCCACGGCGGGGTCACGACCACGACCCCGTGCGGCCGGAAGGCGGCGCCCTCGTGGTGGTGGGGGAGCGTGGTGGCCTGGTCACCGTAGTAGCGGGCGCCGTCGATCGCCTCGGAGATCTCCGGGTCGGCCTCCCGGACCACCTTCCCCGCGTCGGCGATCATGAGGGCGGTGGTGCGGGCCCGCTGGGCCTCCATCACGTCCGCGACGGCGTGGAGCAGCGCCCGGCGGTGCTCGGGCGGGGTGGCCGCCCAGCCGGGGGCCGCCCGGCGGGCGGTGGCGACGGCCCGCTCCACCGTGGGGAGGTCGGCCTCCACGTAGCGGTACCAGGGGCGCTCGGGGTGGGACGGGTCGACGCCGGTCCCGGTCATGGGCCCGGTGACCGGCCCGCCGTCAACGACGGCGGGCACCGGGCCGGGCGGCGACGCCACGAGGTCGGCCAGGGCGCCGGCCACCGCCGCCCGCCGGTCGGCCTGGGTGAAGTCGGTATCGGGGGCGTTGGCGAAGCTGCCGGGCTCCGGGAGGCTCGACTCCCGGTCGCCCGCCTGCTCGCCGGCACCCCCGGCCACCCCCGCGTCGCCCGCCCCCGGGTCGCCCGCCCCCGCGTCGCCCGCCCCCGCGTCGCCCGCCCCCGCGTCGCCCGCCCCGGTCCCCGTCGCCCGCCGTGGGGACCCGGCGGGGCGGTGCCGGTCGGCCACCGCTGCGTCGAACCGGCGCCGCTGCTCCTCCCAGGCCGCCGATCCCGGTGCGAGGGACGCCTGGTGGGCGAGGAAGTTCTCGGGCTCGGTGTTCTCGTCGAAGCGCCGGACGAGGTAGGCGACGGCCGACTCGAAGTCCCCGCGGCGCACGACGGGGGCGTAGAGCAGGATCCCCCCGGCGCGGGCGGCGACCGCCTGGGCCTCGGCCACCGCCATGCCCTCGAGCATCTCGATCTCGAGGCGACCGCCCCCGGCCTCGTCGTTGCGGACGAGCGCCCACCCCACGTCGAAGAGGTTGTGGCTGGCCACGCCCACCTGGAGCGCCCCGGCGTTCTCGGGGGCGAGCGCGAGGTCGAGCAGCCGCTTGTAGTTGGCGTCGACCTCCGCCTTGGTCGCATACGGCGCCTGGGCCCATCCCCGCAGCTCGGCTTCGACGCGTTCCATGGCCAGGTTGGCTCCCTTCACCAGCCGGACCCGCACCGGTGCCCCCGTCCGGGCGAAGCGGCGGCGGGCGAAGGCGCAGAGGTCGGCCAGGACCTCGGCGCTGTCGGGCAGGTAGGCCTGCAGGGCGAGGCCGGCCACCGTCGATGTGAACGGCGGGGCGTCCAGGAGGGAGGTGAAGGCGTCGACCGTGAGGTGGAGGTCGCGGTACTCCTCCATGTCGAGGTAGACGAGCTTGGCGGGGGAGCGGCGGACCGCGGCCTCGAAGATCGGCCGGAGGCGCTCGCGCACCCGCTCGAGGCTCTGGTCGTAGGCGAGCACGTCCAGTTGGGAGTCGAGGGACGAGAGCTTCACCGAGACGCAGTCCACGTCGGGCCGCCCGAGGAGCTCGATCACGAGGCGCGCCCGCTCCCGGGCCTGGTCCTCCCCCAGTACGGCCTCGCCCAGCAGGTTGACGTTGAGCCGCATGCCCTGGGACCGCCGCTGGCGGAGGTGGCGACCGAGGGGGCGGGGCTCGGCCGGCAGCACCAGGGTGGCGAGCTCGCGCCGGAGCCGGGCCGTGGCCAGGGCGACGACGAGGCGCGGCGCGGTCCGGGCCAGCCTCCCGGCCAGTGCCAGGGCGGCACGGTCGAGCGGGCCGGCCATGGCCGGCGAGCGGAAGGTGTCGACCAGGTCGGCCAGCCGGGCCGCGGCTCGCCGGGGTGTGCGGATGCGCAGCACCTGGTCGGTGAGCTCGAGCAGGAACTCCCGGCTGGGCTCGTCCTCGACGAGGGCGGCGATGCGCCGGCGCTGGCGCCGCTCCGCCGGGGTGATGCGGGTCCGGGCGTCGCGCAACAGGTCGGCGGCGAGAGCTGCGGCCGCCGCGCTGCGTCGCTCGTCGTCGGTCATGCCAGGCACCGTACCGGAGCGGCCCGCGGATCCCCCGGCGTCATCCGACCGGCGTCATCCGACGGCTTCGGCCGCCCCCGGCCGGCAGCCGCCGGCGGCCACGCCACCGGTCGCGCCGCCGGGCGCAGGTCACGGCGGGCCGGCGCCCACGCCGCCCCGGGCGTTGCCGGCGTCCAGCCCCGGGGGGTGCGGGGGCCCGGGCGTGGGCCGACCCAACGGCCGGGTGGCAAGGAAGCACCCCGCCAGGACGAGGACGAACCCGACGCCGGTCGCCACCCCGAACGGCTCTCCCAGGACGGCCACGCCCAGGACGACCGCCACCGCCGGGTTCACATAGGTGATCAGGGTCGAGCGCATCGCCCCGACCTCCTTGATCAGGGCGAAGGCGACGAGGAAGGCCGCCACGGTGCACAGCACCGTCAGCGCGGCGGCGGACTCGATGACGCTCGCCGACAGGGGACGCGAGGGCAGGGCGAAGGCGAGGGACGGTGAGTAGAGCACGGCGCAGATGACGAAGGACCAGGCGATGGCGCCGAGCGGCGGCACCCCGTCCAGCCGGTGGGCCACGATCCACGGGCCGACGGCGTACCCGACGACCACGGCGGCCATGGACGCCACCGCCGCCAGCTGCGATCCGGCGACGTCGAAGCCCACGAGCGCCCCCACGCCGCCGACTCCGAGTGCCAGCCCCGCCAGGCGCCGGAGGTCCACCCGGTCCGAGCCGGTGGCGAAGGCCAGCACGGCCGCCACCAGGGGGACGGCGGCCACGAGGAGGCCGGCCAGGGAGCTCGGCAGGCGTCGCTCGGCGTTGGAGAGGAGCACCCAGGGGATCGCCAGCTCGCACAGGGTGTAGAGCGCGAGGGGTCGCCAGCGGCGCAGCGCCGGGCGCAGCGCCCCGGACGCCGCCGCCACGGGGACGAGCACGACCGCCGCCCCGCCCGTGCGGATGAAGACCAGGAGGGGGGGGCTGATCTCGCGCACCGAGACCTTGATCAACAGGTACGGCAGGCCCCAGAGCACGCCCAGCGCGACAAAGAGGACCCATCCCCGCCGCGTCATCGCCTGCGGAGAGTCAGGAGGTCGGCCGCCCCGGCTGGAAGCGGGCGACCGAGAAGGCGAACAGCACCGGGATGTCGACGGCAAAGATGACGAGCGAGACGGTCACGAGGGCGAGCATGGACCCGCCGGTCCCGTCCCGTACGAACACGAACTCCAGCATCCCGGCGATGACTCCGTACGCCAAGAGGGCCCACTTGGCGACCTGGAAGAAGCTGGGCCACGCGAAGTCCGCCAGCCGGGCGAGCATGACCACGGCCACTGCCAGCGCAGCCGCCGCGGCGCAGACGAGCCCGAGGGCGGGGCCGAGCGGCGCGTGGCGGGGGAGGAAGGCGGCGAGGTACACGCCGCTGGCGAGGACGAGCGCCATGGACGCCACGCAGGCGGCGGGGACGGGTGGCCGCCCGGCGAAGGGATCCCCGGCGCCATGGGCAAGGGCGCCACCGGGGTCGCCACCGGGCTTCACGATGCCAGCCTGCTCATGATGACCAGGGTGGCGACCTGCATCGCGCCGGTGATACCCGCCGCGTAGACGAACCGCCGCATCAGCCGGCCGATCAGCATCCCGTCGGGTCGGTCCTTCTTGAATTCGAAGAGGACGGCCAGATTGGCCGGCTCCAGCAGGCCGATGGCGACGACGGACATCACGGCGACCACGATGAACGATGCCACGACCCAGCCGTGGTGGGGATAGGCGCTCGAGATGGTGCCCAGGTGGCGCGCCAGCTGCCATCCCGCCGCCAGCGTGCACACCACGAGCGTCGGCATGAGAAGGAGCATCTTCGGCATGAAGCGCTTGGCGAACTCGACGCGGGCGGGGACGGGCAGGCGGCCGAGGATCGGCCCGACGATGAACCCGACGAACAGGTCGATCCCGGTCCACAGCGCCCCGCTGGCCACGTGGAAGAAGTCGAGGGCCCACAGCCAGTTGCCGACGATCGCCACGACGAGGAAGGCGAGCACCCCGCCCACGACGGGCAGGGCGCGCACGGGGACGATCCGGAACTCGTCGGCGTCGGCGTCGGCGACCGGCGGGGCGTGGCCGGCAGCGAGATCGGGGAGGGCCGGCGGTGGTCCTGTTCTCGTGATCGCCATTCCGAACCTCTCCGCCTCGGCCCGCTCCGGTCGACGGCCGCGGGTGCCGCGGCGCGGCGGGACGACACGAACGTTACCGAGGTGTCCCGGACGCTGCAATGGTCGCCGGCGCACCCGCAGCCCGGGACGGGCGCCGGGTAGCCTGGGGCGATGGAGGTCCTCGTGGTGCGGCACGCCCATGCAGGCTCCAAGGAGGAGTGGGACGGGGACGACCGGCTGCGCCCGCTGAGCGAGCGCGGCCGTGCCGAGGCGATGGGCGTTGCCGACGTCCTCGCCGGCTTCTCGCCGCGGCGGGTCGTCTCGAGCCCGTACCTCCGGTGCCTCCAGACGGTGCAGCCCCTGGCCTTGCGCCTGGACCTCGAGATCGAGGAGTCCGACCTCTTGGCCCCCGACGCCGGTCGCAGGGCGGCGACGTTCTTGCACTCGCTGGCGCGCCAGGGCGGCGGACCGGTGGTGGTGTGCACCCACGGCGAGACCATCGAGGGGCTGCAGAAGCGGGTCGTGCAGTCCACACGGCTGCCCTTCGAGCCGGGGAGCCCCCACGAGAAGGGGTCCACCTGGGTGCTGCGCGCCACCGGCGGGCGCTTCGTGGGCGCCGAGTACCTCCCGCCCGCCCGGCCCGGCGCCGTGTCGCTGGCCGGCGGGGCCCCGATCGGCTGACCCCGCCCGTCCGGTGAGCCGGCGGTCGCCCAGGGCCGGCTCGTGGTGCGCCGGGACGAACATGTGTTCGCTACACTTCGGACCGATGCTGCCCCAGACGCTGTTCTCGGCCGGCGAGCGCGCCACGCTGCGGCCGGTGGACGACGGGCGGGAGCGGGTCGTGCTGGGCGACGGCGCGTGGGTGGACGTCCGGCCCGGCTGGGTTGCCGGCGCCGGTCCGCTGTACGACCGGCTCTCCAGACGCGTCCCGTGGCGGGCCGAGCGCCGCCGCATGTACGACCGGGTCGTCGACGTGCCCCGGCTTCTCAGCTTCTACGACGAGGGGCAGCCGCTGCCGGACCCGTTGCTGGGGGAGATGCGGGACGCCCTGAACGCGGCGTACGGCCACGAGCTCGGTGAGCCGTTCGCCACCGTGGGCCTCTGTCTCTACCGCGACGGCGCCGACAGCGTGGCCTGGCACGGCGACACGATCGGCCGGGGCGCCACGCACGACACGATGGTGGCCATCGTCTCCCTCGGAGCGCCGCGGCGGTTCTTGCTCCGCCGGCGCGGCGGCGGTCCCGCACGGCGCATCGCGCCCGGTCCGGGCGACCTGCTGGTCATGGGCGGCAGCTGCCAGCGGACGTGGGAGCACGCCGTGCCCAAGTGCGCCCGTGCCACCGGGCCCCGGATCAGCGTCCAGTTCCGGCCGCGGGGGGTCCGCTGAGGCCGGGAACGCCCGGCGCCCTTCCGGTCGCCCCCCGGTTCGGGGCCGGACCGCCCGGGCCGGAACCCGGCGCCCCGGATTTTCTGGGCTCCCTGTGTTTGAGCTGGGAGCGACATCGGTAGAATTGCTGGTGCCTGGCCACGAGCCAGGTGCCAGCCAAAGACGAGGCCCCTGGTAACCCCCCTCCGCCCCAGGGGCTTCGTCGCGCTGGCCCTTCTTCGGGTGCCCCTCAGGACTTGAGCTCTGGGAAGTCCTCCTCGCGGTACTCCTGTGGCATGTCGGGGCGCTCCTCTTCTCGCTGGCGGAGCTCGACCCGCCGGATCTTCCCCGAGATGGTCTTGGGCAACGGAGCGAACTCGATCCGCCGCACGCGCTTGAAGGGGGCGAGGTGCGCCCGCGCGTACTGGAAGATGGAGAACGCCGTCTCCCGGTTGGGTTCGAAGCCCGGCGCCAAGGCGACGTAGGCTTTGGGAACCGAGAGGCGCAGGGGGTCGGGCGCGGGCACCACGGCCGCCTCGGCCACGGCCTCGTGCTCGATCAGCACGCTCTCCACCTCGAACGGGCTCACCCGGTAGTCGGACGCCTTGAACACGTCGTCGGTCCGGCCGACGAAGGTCACCATGCCGTGCTCGTCGACGGAGGCGACGTCACCGGAGTGGTAGAAGCCGCCGGCCATGGACGGGTCGTCCGCCGGTGCGTCACCGGGCGTCCCGCCGGCGGCCTCCGCCCCGCCGCCGCTGCGGTAGCCCGTCATGAGGTTCACCGGGCCGCGGGCCAGGTCGAGGCAGAGCTCGCCCTCGCCCGGCCCCGTGAGGGGGGTGCCGGTCACGACGTCGACGAGCACCACGGGCACGCCGGGGAGGGGCCGGCCCATCGACCCGGGGACGACGACGGCCCCCGGCGGGTTGGCGACCGAGGCGGTCGTCTCGGTCTGCCCGTAGCCGTCGCGGATGGTGCGTCCCCAGCGCCGCTGGACCTGGGTGATGACCTCGGGGTTGAGCGGCTCGCCGGCGGCAACCAGCTCGCGCAGTGTCCACGGCCCGCCCGACAGGTCGGCGGTGATGAGCATCCGCCACACCGTCGGCGGGGCGCAGAGGGTGGTCACGTGCTCGCCGGCGAGCACGTCGAGCAGCCGGGCGGGGTCGAACCGGGTGGCGTTGTGGACGAGGACGGTGGCCTCGGCCGCCCAGGGTGCGAAGAAGCAGGACCATGCGTGCTTTGCCCACCCCGGCGACGAGACGTTGCAGTGCACGTCGCCGGGCTGGAGCCCGATCCAGTACATGGTCGAGAGGTGGCCCACCGGGTACGAGGTGTGGCTGTGCTGGACGAGCTTCGGCCGGCTGGTGGTGCCCGAGGTGAAGTAGTAGAGGAGGGGGTCGTGCGCGCCCGTCCCGGGGTGCTCGAGCGTCACCGGGCCGCCGTCGAGGGCCTCCGCCACGTCGGACCAGCCGTCGACTGCGCCGACGCACAGGCGCACGAGGTCGACGCCGACGGCGTCGAACTTGTGCGTGTCCTGCGGTCCGCACACGACGGCGCGGGCACCGCTCCGGAGGACCCGGTCGCTCAGGTCGTCGGGGCCGAGGGCGGTGGTGGTCGGCACGATCACCGCCTCCGCCTTCATGGCGGCGAGCATCGTCTCCCACAGGGCCACCTCGTTGCCGAGCATGAGGACGACGGGGTCGCCCTTGCCCAGGCCCTTCGCCCGGAGCCACGCGCCGATGCGGGCGGAGCGGTCGGCCAGCTCCGAGAAGGTGCGGGTCGTGCGCGTCCCGTCGTCGTCCACGACGACGAGCGCCGGCCGGTCGTTCCCGGCGGCGATGACGTCGAACCAGTCGTAGGCCCAGTTGAAGACCGGCCCGACGTGCGGGAAGTCGAAGCGCCGGCGAGCCTCGTCGGGGTCGTCGCGCAGCGCCAGCAGCTGGTCGCGTGCGGCGCGGTAGGCCAGCGTGGCCGGCCGCAGGCTGTCGTCAGCACCCATTGCCCCCTCCTCGGCTCCGACTCGTGCCGAGGCTACGCCGCCTGCGCTCCAGCCGGAAGGGGGATGGTGTCGGGCTGCCGGGTCAGCGCTCCTCGACGTGCACGGCCGCCTCCTCTGCGGGCAGCCCGGCGTCGTCGGGCTCCCAGGACGCTGTGGTCGGGCCGTCCCCGGGGTCCGTCGCACCCGCCGCCAGGCGTCCGCCGGGCCGGTCCGGCGGCCGTTGCGGGACGTCGGGCCGCAGTCGAGCCGCCCGCTCTTCCGCCGACTCCGGCCGCGACTCCTCGAGTTCGGTGGTGCCCCGTTCCTCCACCCCGACCGGGTGGTCGCCGGGCAGCGGCGACCCTTCGACGGCGTTCTCGTCTGTGATCCCCGGCGGCTGTGCCTCGAGCACGGGGAGCCCCTCGCGCTCTGCGTCCGTCCAGTCCTGGTCGCGCCCCGACCTGTGGTCGTCAGCTGTGGTCATGCCCGGGCAGATACCCGGCGCCCGCCTGCCGGTACCGGTGGCGCGGGCCTGCCCGGTCAGGCCGGCGGGCCGGCACCGCGCCCTCCTCACCACGCCAACCTCTCGGGGCCCGTGGGACCCGGGCCGACCGTCGCTGTCAGGCGGGGATGCTGCGCTCGACCAGCGCGGCGCGGGCGGGGGCGACGTCGAGCTTTGCCAGGATCGCCATGACCCGCCGACGCTCCTCGGGGGTGATCCGGTCGACGATCTCCGCCCATGCGCCGGCGGTGCGGGTGCGGACGGTGTCGAGCAGCCGGGTCCCGGTGTCGGTGAGCTGGATCTGCAGCTCCCTGCGGTCACGGCCACGCCGGTGTCGGACGATCAGCTGGCGGTCGGCCAGGGTGTCGCACAGGCGGGTGGCGGTGGAGGGTGCGATCGAGAGCGCGTCCGCCAGGTCGATGAGGCGCGACTCGCCGAGCCGCTCGAGGCGGTCCAAGAGCCGCAGCTGGGTCGTGGTGATGCCGCCGCCCAGCTCGCCCAGCGCCTGGTCGGCGACGGACCGCAGGACAGCCTGCGCGGCGTCGAGGGCGTCGACGAACGCCACCACGTCGGCGTTGGTGGCGCCGACTGCTCGGGGTGCGGAGGCGGTCATCGACGGTCTCCGCGGTCGTTGTGGGAGATCGGCATCGGTCCCTCCGCTCTCACTGAAGTGCTCTCGCTGGTGCACCGGGTTACTCTTGGACAGGATACTCCAGCAGGGCAGGTCGAGCGGCTGTGGGGCCCACGTGGCGGATTCCGGCGCATCCGCGGCCCCACCCCGACGGCGTGAGGAGCACACGATGGACGCCGAAGCCTACGCGGACATGTTGCCGTGGCTGGTGTTCTTGGTCATCGACCGGCGGGCGGGGCTCAGCGTCGCCTGGGCCGCCGGCTGTGCGACGGGGTGCAGCGTCGGGCTGGCCGCCTGGTCGTACTGGCGTGGACGCCGTGCCCCGTTCCCCCTGGTGGCGCTGACCATCTTCGTGCCCTGCTACGTCGCCGCCCTGGTCTTCCCGGTCTGGAACGGTGCGATCGGCGTGTCCCGGTCCATGGCGGTGCTGGCCGTCAGCGTCAGCGCCTTCACGTCGCTGCGGTTCACGCCCGTCAGCGAGGCGTACACCACGCCGCTCGTCGCCCCCGACGTGCTCCTGTTGCCCCGGTTCCGCCAGGTGAACGTGGAGATGACGGCGGCATGGGGCGTGGGGAGCCTGCTCGTGTCGGTGGTCGGCGCGGTCGCGACCCTCGTGCGGGGGACGTTCGCCTTCACCTTCATGGACTGGGTCGTGCCGCTCGTCATCGCCGTCAGCACCGTGCTGTGGGCCACCCGCCGCTGGGAGCTGTTCCGGCTCGGGCTCGACAGCGGCGCCGTGCGGCTCGGGACGCGCCCGGACGAGATGGACGCGGCCGAGCACGAGGTCGCCGAGGCGGCGCAGGGCCGGGGAGCGGAGGCGGTCATCCGCGAGCTGCCGGTGGGTCGCGCCCAGCGCGCCGCGCGCAGAACGACCCTCTGGAGGGAGGCCCATGACTGAGATGGACGGGACGGCGAACGGCGCCGCCGACCGGCCGGCGGCCGAGGTGGCAGCGGGGGAGGTGTCGGCGGCCGAGCTGGCCGCCGTCCTCGGCACCGCCACGACGCCCCTCCTCCTGGACGTGCGCGAGCCGGACGAGTTCGCGGCGTGGGCGATCCCCGGCGCCCGCAACCTCCCGCTGTCGCAGCTCGAGGCGGGCTTCGAGCGGCAAGTGGCGTCGGTGCCCCGGACAGCGCCGGTCGTGGTGGTGTGCGCCAGCGGCATCCGGTCCGCCCGGGCCACCGCCATGCTCCGGGCGGTCGGGGTGGACGCGGCGAACCTGAGCGGTGGCATGGAGGCGTGGTCCGGTGTCTACGACACGGCAACGGCCGCCGACGGGCCGTTGGAGATCGTCCAGGTGCGTCGCCGGGGCAAGGGGTGCCTGTCCTATGTGGTCGGCGGGGGCGGCGCGGCGGTCGTCGTGGACCCCTCCACCGACGGCTCGCGCTACGTGGACGTGGCCCGCGCCCGCGGCTGGCGCATCACGGGCGTGGTGGACACCCACCTGCACGCCGACCACGTGAGCGGGGCCCGCGCCCTCGCCGGCGAGCTGGGTGTCCCGCTCTACCGCGGCCCTGCCGACGCCGTGCGGTATCCCTTCGTGCCGGCCGGCGACGGCACGCAGATCCCCGTGGGCGCGGCGAGCGCCCTCAGGGTCCTGGCGGCCCCGGGCCACACTGCGTGCTCGCTCGTGCTCGAAGCCCCCGGCGGGTCGCTGCTCACCGGCGACACCCTGTTCGTCGACGGCGTCGGCCGCCCGGACCTGGCGGACCACGCCGAGCACGACGCCCGCGACCTCCACCGGACGCTGGACCGCCTCATGGCCGGGCGCGACGGCTCGACCGCCGTGTTCCCCGCCCACTACGGCGAGCAGGTGGCGGTGGCCCCGGACGTGCCGGTGTCGGCCACGCTTTCCGACGTGCGGGCGCGGGTGCCCCAGCTCGGGTGGGACGAGGCGAGCTTCGTCGCCTGGGCTGCCGGCCGGGCCGCGCCGCGGCCCCCTCGCTACCAGGAGATCGTCCGGGTGAACACCGGTGAGCGCCAACTGCCGCTGGAGGAGTGCCGGGCGCTCGAGCTCGGGCCCAACCGCTGCGCCGCGGCCTGAAGGACCCGGCCCTTCAGGCGCCGAGCAGGCCCCGGACGTAGGCGGCCTGGCCGGCGTGCTGGAGGTCGTCGGCGAGGACGCTCACGAGCCGGACGCCCAGGGTGACCGGCGGGTCCCAGCGGGTGTCGACGATGCGGTCGAGGTCCGCGTCTCGGAGCGGCCGGAGGAACCCTGCGGTGGCGGCGTGCACCGCGTCGTGGTAGGCGGCGAGGAGATCGGCGCCCACCGCCACCTTGGCGACCTCCTCCGGGTCCTGGCCGTACCCGGTGGCATCGCCGGGGAAGGGGAGGTCGAAGCGCTCGGCCCAGCCGTCGGCGTGCCAGCGCTGCTCGACGCCGGCGGCGTCGGCCAGGTGGTCGTCCTGGACCCGGGTGAGGTGCCAGGCCAGCCACCCGATCGGATTGGCGCCCGGCGCCGGGCGCCAGCACAGGGACTCGACCGAGAGCCCGTCGAGCACGGTATGCACCACGTCGCGCACCCGGTCGAACCCGTCGAGGAGGACGTCACTGGTGGTAGCCATGCGTGCGACCGTAGCCGTCGTCGCCTGCCGACAGGAGCGCCCACACCAGCGCCTCCGTCGTCTGGGAGAAGTCCCGGTACCACTGCCCGATGGCGACGAACCCCTCGGGCACGTGCACGGCGTCGAGCTCGTCGGCCACGCTCGAGAGCCGGGCCAGCGACCGCGACGGCGCCACCGGTGCGGCGAGGACCACCCGGCACGCCCCGCGTGCCCGGACGACGGCGCACGCCGCGGCGGCGGTCGAGCCGGTGGCGATGCCGTCGTCGACGATGAGGACGCAGCGTCCCTCGAGCGGGACCGGGCGCCGTCCCCGGGACCCCGCCTCGGCGGCCTGCCGGTCGAGGACGTCGCGCTCGTGGGACTCCAGGGTCGCCAGCGTGTGGGCGTCGACGTGGGCCGCCCGGCGGACCTCCTCGTTCACCACCCGCACCCCGCCCTCGCCGACGGCGCCCACGGCCAGCTCGGGCCGGCCCGGAACGCCGAGCTTGCGCACGAGGACCACGTCGAGCGGCGCGGCGAGCACCCGTGCGACCTCGGCGGCGACGGGCACACCGCCCCGGGGCAGGCCGAGCACCACCGGCCGGGCCGGGCCGAGGTGGTGGAGCCGGGCCGCCAGCCGGCGGCCGGCGTCCGCCCGGTCGGCGAAGGCGCCCACCGAGGGGACGTCGCCCGCGGTGCCGTGCTGCACCTTTCCAGTCTCGCGGCCGCGCCGGGTCCGGCGGGACGGCCGTCGGCCCGATCGCCCAGCGCTGCGCTCGGGACGTTGCGCCCTGGGCACCCCGGGCGCAGTCGGAGGAAGATGGGGCGATGGCTGACGGCGCGACTGCCGCCCCGGAGGGGGTGGAGCCGGCCGGGTACCCGGTCGACCTCGAGCGGGCGGCCCGGACCCGAGCGGGCACGGTGGTGCGCGTCCGTCCCATCCGCCCCGACGACGCGGCGGCGCTGATCGCCTTCCACTCCGCGCTGAGCGCCCACACCGTCTACCTCAGGTTCTTCGGGTTCCATCCCGTGCTCACCGCCACCGAGGTGGAGCGCTTCACCCAGGTCGACTACGCCGACCGCCTGGCGCTGGTGGCGCTCGTCGGCACAAGGATGGTCGGGGTCGGCCGCTACGATCGCATCCCTCGAACGAGCGAGGCCGAGGTGGCGTTCATCGTGGACGACGACTACCAGCACCAGGGCATCGGGACGCTCCTCGCCGACGAGCTGGTCCGTGCCGCCCGCCGGCAGGGGGTGCGGAGCTTCCTCGCCGACACGCTGGCGGAGAACACCGGCATGCTCGAGCTCTTCCACTCCATGGGCTTCCCGGTGCGCAGCGCCTTCGTGGACGGCGTCGTCCGGGTGCGCTTCCCGATCGACGACGTGCCCTCCTACGCCGAGGCGCTGGCCCGGCGCGAAGCGGCTCGGTCGACCGGAGATCCGGACCGATGCTGATCATGGCCGGCCCGGTGGGGGAGACGGTGCACGACGGCGGGCCGCACCCTGAGCGCCCCGCCCGCATCACGGCCGTCCTCCAGGGCATCGGCGACCTGCGGCTGGGCACCGACCTCGTGACCGTCGACCCGCTGCCTGCCAGCCGGGCCGACCTGGCGCGGGTGCACTCCGAGCGCTACCTGGACGAGCTCGAGGCCTTCGCCCAGCGCGGCGGGGGCTCGCTCGACCCCGACACGTACGTGACCCCCAGCTCCTGGGACGCGGCGTGCGACGCCGCCGGCGCCGGCCTGGCCGCCGTCCATGCGCTGCGGGAACGGGGGGAGGGCGTCGGGTTCGCCGTCGCCCGGCCGCCCGGCCACCACGCCGAGCGGGGGAGGGGCATGGGGTTCTGCCTCGTCAACAACGTGGCGGTGACCGCGGCGTCGCTGCTGGCCGAGGGCGAGCGGGTGCTGGTCGTGGACTGGGACGTGCACCACGGCAACGGGACCCAGGAGATCTTCTGGGACGAACCGGACCTTCTCTACGTGTCGACCCACCAGTGGCCGCTCTATCCGGGGACGGGCAGGCCGCAGGAGGTGGGCGGCGAGGGCGCGATCGGCAGCACCGTGAACGTCCCGGTGCCCCCCGGGGCGACGGGAGACGTCCTGCGCCTGGCGCTCGACGAGGTGGCGGCGCCGGCCGTGGGGGCCTTCCGGCCCGACTGGGTGCTCGTGTCGTGCGGCTTCGACGCCCACCGGGCGGATCCCCTGGCCGAGCTGGCCCTGTCGAGCGCCGACTTCGCCGACCTGGCGCGCGCCGTGGCCGAGTTCGCTCCCGGTCCTGGGCGGACGGTGCTCTTCTTGGAAGGGGGCTACGACATGACGGCGGTTCGACGGTCCACGGCGGCCACGGTGGCCGCCCTCTTGGGCGATCTCGCCTCGCCCGAACAGCCGACGTTCGGCGGACCGGGGGCCGACGCGGTGCGGGCGGTGGCCGGCCTCCGGGAGCGGGCCATGGCCGAGGTGCACGATCGGACGGACGGAGGGAGCCTGGACGCGCCGGTCACAGGCCCCGCCGGTGCGCCGTCGGAGCGGCGGCCCTGGTGACCCGGCGCGCCGATGCCGCCGCCGTTCCCACCGCCATCGCCGTGGGCTACGACGGGTCACCCGACGCCGCTGCCGCGCTCCGGTGGGCGGCCGCCCTGGCGACCCGGACCGGGGCGGAGCTCCGGGTGGTGCACGCCGTCGGGCTCCTCGAGCACGCCGGGATGGCGGGCGGACCGGCGCGGGACGCGGCCCTGGCGGTTGCCGCCGAGGCCGGAGCCGACGAGGCGAGGGTGACGTGGCGCCGCGTCGACGGCGAGCCGGCGTCGGTCCTCGTCCGGGAAGCAGAGGACGGGGCCGACCTCCTCGTCGTGGGGAGCAGGGGCTTCTGGGCCCATCCCGGGGTGCTCGGCAGCACCAGCTTGGAGTTGGCCGAGCGCGCCCCCGTGCCCGTGGTCATCGTGCCCCGGCGCGAGCAGCCCTGAGGCGGCGCAGCCCTGAGGCGGCGCAGCCCTGAGGCTCAGGACCCGCCCGCCGGCTCCTCCCTCTCGGCTCGACCGGAGCGCTCGGCCAGCCGGGCCGCGAACACGGCCGCCTCGGTCCGCCGCTGCATCCCCAGCTTCGCCAGCAGGTTCGACACGTAGTTCTTCACCGTCTTCTCGGCGAGGAACAGCTCCTCGCCGATCTGGCGGTTGGTACGACCCTCGGCGATGCGGTCGAGGATCCGCCGCTCCTGGGGGGTGAGGGACGCCAGGCGCTCGTCCTCGTCGGGACCGCGGCGCAGGCGGTTGATGACCCGCTCGGTGATGGCGGGGTCCAGGAGCGACCCCCCGGCGCCGACGGTCCGGATGTCCGCCACCAGGTCGCGGCCGCCCACCTGCTTCAGCACGTAGCCGGCGGCGCCGGCCATGACCGCCCCCAGGAGGGCCTCGTCGTCGGCGTAGGAGGTCAGCATGAGGCAGGCGATCTCGGGGTGGTCGGAGCGGATCTGGCGGCACACCTCGATCCCGGAGCCGTCCGGCAGCCGGACGTCCAGGATGGCCACGTCCGGGCGGGCCAGCGGGATCCGGACCAGGGCGTCGTCGGCCGACCCGGCCTCACCGACGACCTCGATGTCGTCGGTGCTCTCGAGGAGTGAACGCAGCCCGGCCCGCACGACCTCGTGGTCGTCGAGCAGGAAGACCCGCAGCGCCATGGCCTCAGTCTGCCACCCGCGAGGGTGTTCGGGCCGCACAGTGGGGCCAGGTCGGGACCTTGGTCCCTCGGACGCGGGACCTTGGGCCCTCGTTCGCTGCTCGCACAAGGCGCACCGTAGGGGCAGAGCGAACGCCACGGGGCGCCGCCGAGAAAGACCCGACAAGGGGGCAGACCATGAAGCGCAAGACGTTCGACCTGATCCTCACGGCAGTGGGTGGGGCACTGACGGTGATCCTGGTGGTTGCCGGGGCGCTGCTGCTCGTCGGCGCCAACTACGCCAACAGCAACGTCCACGACCAGCTGGCCCGCCAGCAGATCACCTTCCCGACCAAGGCGCAGATCCTGACAAAGAAGGGCGAGGACTACATCTCCCGCAACGTGCAGCTGCCGTACGCCGGCCAGCAGGTCCTCACCGGGACACAGGCCAAGGCCTACGCCTACAAGGTGCAGATGGACGTGTACCCGATGCCGTTCCACGGCGTGTACTCGAAGGTCTCCGCCTTCGCGATGACCCACCCGACAACAGCGAAGGCGGCCGCCCTCGTGACAACGAGCTTCCGGGCGACCACGCTCCAGGGGCTGCTCCTCGAGGCCTACGCCTTCTCGCAGTTCGGGACGATCGCCACTGACGGCGCCATCGCCGCCTTCTCCCTGGCCTTCTTGATGCTCCTCCTGACCGGCCTCGGCCTCTGGCACGTGCGCCGCACCCCGGTCAGCGAGGAGTTCCCGAAGTCCTTCGCAACCGAGACCCGTCAGGCTGCCTGAGCAGCACCGGGCGCTCGGCGCCCCGAGGCGGGGACGCTGCCCCTCCGGTTCGTCCGGGGGGGCAGCGCCGCGTCCGGCCTCGGCGCCGGACTGGCGGGGCGGTGGACCGCTGCGGCGCGCCTCGGACCGCTAGACATGGCCCGATGGCGGGCAGGCCGCGACGCGACGTGGAGACGATCGAGTTCGACCCCGGCACCACCGACGCCGTGGTGGCGCGCATGGAGGAACTGGCGAGCGCCGGTGACGGATGGATCAACGTGCTGCCCGGGGTGCCCGAGGAGGAGGTGGAGGAGCCGCCGCGAGGCGTCTTCACCGCCCTGTTCGGCACGGCGCAGCCGCCGGTCAGCATGGGGACCTGGGTGCCGGCCGGCGGGGGCCGGCGCGACAGCGGCGCGGAGACCGTCGGGTTCATGCACCCCCGGGGCCGGCGGGCGGTGAACCAGCTCGCCTCGGCCGGGGTGATGGTGCCCGCCGGATGGCGCGTGGGCCAGGACCACCCCCGCCGCGGGCTGATCGTCCGCCCGCCGTCTGGCACCCCGCACGCCGAAGTGCTGTCGTGGGTCCTGCGCGCCGGCGCCGCCCTTGCCGTGGTGCCCCTGACCGGGCGCTGGCAGGCCCGGGTCTACCTGCCCAAACCGAGATCGACCACGTCGTAGCTCCACAGCTCGCTGTGGGTGGCGACCGGGGGCGCCTCACCTCCAGGGTGCCCGCCTCCGGGGTGCCCGCTTCCGGGGTGCCCGCCTCCAGGGTGCCCGCCTCCGGGGTGCCCGCCCGACCCGCCGCCTTCGTGCGCCGCCCCCGGGTCGTCTCCTTCGCCCGCAGCTCGGTGCCCGTGGGCGAAGGCAGGCGAGCGCACCCACGCCTGGAACGACTCCTCGTCCCGCCAGCGGGTGAGGACCAGCCAGGTGTCGCGGCCATCGGTCGGCCGGAGCAGCTCGAATCCCACGAGCCCCTCTGCCTGGTCCACCGCCCCGGCGCGGTTGGCGAAGCGGCGGGCCAGCTCGTCGCCGGATCCCGGGGGGACGGTGATGGCGTTGATGCGCACGACGGTCATCCCCCCATCATGGAGCGTCCGGCCGGCGGCGTCAGATCCCCAGGAGGCTGGTGCGGGCCGCCCGGTCGACCAGGCGAGCCGGGACCAGCCCGTTGAGGAACCACCCCACCCGGGCCTCGACCCCCACGGGCACCACGGGCCGGTTGCCCGCGACCGCGTCCACCACGGCGCCGGCCACGAGCTCGGGGGGGTGGCCGCGGGCGAAGAGCCGTCGGATCCGGGCCCTCGACTCGGCGGCCGCCCGGTCGCCGCGGAACCGGGTCCGGGACGTGATGGCGGTGGCGATGACGCCCGGGCACACCGCCGAGACGCCCACCCCGCAAGGGCCCCAGTCGGCGCGCAGGCACTGGCTCAGTGCCAGGACGGCGGCCTTGGTCGTCACGTAGGCGGGCTCCGTCGCCCGGGGGGTGAAGGCGAGCCCCGAGGAGACGTTCACGACGTGGCCCCGCCCCTGGGCCACCATGGAGGGACCGAACGCCCGGCACCCGTTGATCACGCCGCCGAGGTTGATGCCCAGGATCCACCGCCAGTCGTCGTCGGTCGTGTCGAGGAAGCGCCCCGTCATGCCGACGCCTGCGTTGTTCACGAGGACGTCGGGTGGGCCGTGCTCGTGGACGACGGCGCGGGCGGCCGCTTCCATCGCCGGGCCGTCCGACACGTCGACCTGATGGGCCTCGCCGCCGGTCTCCGCCGCCACCGCCCGGGCCGCCGGCCCGTCGACGTCCAGGGCGACGACGTGCATGCCCCGGGAGCGCAGCGTCCGTGCCGTCGCCCGGCCGATACCGCTCCCCGCTCCGGTGACGACGGCCAGCCGTCCCGGCCCGACCAGGGCCTCGCGGGAGGCGGTGCCCCCGCCGGCGCTCACGGTGCCCCCGCCGGCGCTCACGGTGCCCCCGCCGGGGCGCCGGGCGCCCACGGGCCCCGGGCCGGAGCGACCGGCGCACCGCCGGCCGCCGCCGGCCGCGGCCGGGGGAAGGCGGTGGACCGGGTGGTCACCGCGTAGGCGCCGAGGTCGAAGCGGCGGGTGGCACGCCGGTAGCTCCAGCTGGACCCGGGCCAGATGGCGACGTTGCGACCCTCGGCGTCCAGGTACCAGCTCCGGCAGCCGCCCTGGGTCCACACGCTCTGTCCGCTTCGCCTGCCGATCTCGGCATCCCACGCGGCCAGTGCCGCCGGGCGCACCTCGATGGACGCCGCCCCGGCCCGTTCCATGGCGTCCAGGGCGCCCAGCAGGTAGGCGATCTGCGACTCGATCACGAAGACCATTGACGAATGGCCGAGCCCGGTGTTGGGGCCGACCATGAGGAAGAGGTTGGGGAAGCCCGGCACCGTCATGCCCTTGTAGGCGGCGAGCCGGGGTCGCCACGCTTCGGCCAGCGGGCGGTGCTGGCGACCGAAGGTGCGGGCCGCCGCGCCGGTGCCTGCGACGTCGAACCCGGTCCCGAAGACGATGGTGTCGACGGGGCGCTCGCGGCCGTCCCGGGTCACGACGCCGCGCTCGGTCACTTGCGCGATGGGATCGGTGACCAGCTCCACGTTGGGCCGGCCGAGGGAGGGGTAGTAGTCGCTCGACACGAGGATGCGCTTGCAGCCCAGCTCGTAGTCCGGCGTGAGCCTGGCCCGCAGCGCGGGGTCGGGCACCTGGCGCTCGAGGTGGCGCCGGGCCATGTCGACCGCGATCCTGGCCCTGCGCCGTCGGCGGACCGGGCTGCCGACGAAGCCGAGGACGTAGGCCTCCCGCGCCCAGTAGACGGCGGCCCGGGCGGCCAGCTGGGTGCCGGGGACCCAGCGGAAGAGGGCGTGCTCGAAGCCCGAGAGGGCCCGGTCGCGCCGCGGCACGATCCATGGCGGGGTGCGCTGGAAGACGTGCAGCTGGGCCACCCTCGGCTGGATGCGGGGCACGAACTGGACGGCGGAGGCGCCGGTGCCCACCACCGCCACCCGCTCGCCGGTCAGGTCGTGGTGGTGGTCCCAGCGGGCGGAGTGGAAGAGCGTGCCCCGGAAGTCCGCGAGCCCCGGGAGGTCGGGAAGGCTCGGCTCGCTCAACGGCCCGCGCGCAGACACCAGCACCGTCGCCCGGACCCGCCCCCGGACCGTGTCCACGTCCCAGCACGCGTCCTCGTCGTTCCACACCGCCTGCGTGACCTCGTGGCCGAACCGGACATGGGGCAGGACGCCCGACCGGGCGGCGCTGTCCTCGAGGTAGGCCTGGATCTCGCGCTGGGCCGAGAAGGACCGGCTCCACGACGGGTTGGGGGCGAACGAGAACGAATAGAGGTTCGAGGGCACGTCGCAGGCGGCGCCCGGATAGGTGTTGTCCCGCCACGTGCCGCCGACCGTGGCGCCCCGCTCGAGGACGACGAAGTCCGTTGTGCCCCGCTGGCGCAGGCGGATGGCCAGGCCGAGCCCGGCGAAGCCCGCACCGATGATGGCCAGGCGGAACCGGCCGCCGGCCGGAGCCCCGCTCACCGGCGGGCTGGGGCCGGCGCGCCGTCAGGAGCGGGCGCCTCCCAGATGCCCATCGCCCGCCACAGGGGGTGGGCCCACCGGGGGAGCAACCCGGTCTCGGCGCACAGGCGGCGGATGCCGGCCACCGACCCGGCCACCAGGGCACGCTGCTCGGGTGAGCGTCGCCCGGACCGCACCACCGATGGCGGGATGGCGTTCGCCCGGGCGAAGCCCCCCGGGGTGTCGAGCATCAACCGGACCATCGTCCCGAGCAGGAGCGGTACCGCCACGGCCAGGGTCCGTCGACGTACCGGGTGCAGGCGCGGGATCTCCCGCTCGAGGTAGTGCCGGGCGAAGGAGCGGTGCCTCGCCTCCTCGGTGACGTGGATGCGGATGATCCGCTCCAGCAGCGGGTGGGCGATGCCGGCGCGCAGGCGCCGTCGTTGGACGTAGTCGATGGGCTCCTCGCCGCCGAGCACGAAGAAGAAGAAGAGCGCTGGCGCACGCCGGGCGAGGGGCACCACCAAGCGCTCGGCGGCGCGCTTCACGAACGCCGGCATGCCGGGGGCCGGCACGCCGGCACGGTTCACGAGCTCCTGGAACATCATGGTGTGCTGCGACTCCTCGATGACCTCGTGGTGGAGGTAGCGGAACTCCGGCCGCCCGTTCTCCAGCCAGAAGGCCCGCGCCAGGAGGCCCCGCTGCAGGACGTTCTCGAACTCCCACCCGGTCCGCATGGTGATCGCGATGCGCTGGAGCCCGAGCCGCGACCGCACGTCGGGAGGTTGCGACCGGTACCACTCGGTCGTGGCGACGGGGTCGAAG
The DNA here is from genome assembly GCA_021791845.1 of Actinomycetes bacterium. Lineage (GTDB taxonomy): Bacteria > Actinomycetota > Acidimicrobiia > Acidimicrobiales > RAAP-2 > JAJYVT01. The sequence continues at coordinate 57,528 of JAJYVT010000002.1, forward strand.
TCCTGCAGCTCCCACCGGAGGTCGCGGCTGTCCACCCGGTGCTCGGGGGCGTCCCACTCCACGTCGGCGTAGGCGTCGAAGTGCTTGTCGACCGACTGGCGGCTCAGCCGCGCGCACAGGGCCTCGAACGCCCCGGCCCCGTCGGGCGCGGGCGCCGGGGGCCGGGGAGGGTCGGCGGGTTCGGGACGGGTGGCGACGGACATGGAGACCTCCACGATGGTGCTACTCCGTTCCCACTGTGCAATGTACCATTGGACAATGGCATTGTCAACGGGCCAGGGAGCGGACGGCGGGAAGCGCTACCGGATCGACGAGCTGGCCCGGGTTGCCGGCACGACCGTGCGCAACGTCCGGGCGTACCAGGACCGGGGCCTGCTTCCCCCCCCGAGGCGCACAGGCAGGGCGGGCGTCTACTCCGACGCCCACCTGGCCCGCCTGCGACTGGTCGGATCGCTCCTGGAGCGCGGCTACACCCTGGCCAACATCGGGGAGCTGCTCTCGGCGTGGGAGGGCGGCCAGGACGTGGCGGCCGTGCTCGGCCTGGAGGCGGCCCTGGTGACGCCGGCCGTCCCCCGGGCGCCCTCGATCGTGGACGCCGGCGAGCTGGCCGACGCCTTCGGCGCCGACGCCACGGGGCTCCTCGCCGAGGCGGTGGCCGTCGGGGTGCTCGAGCCCGCCGGACCGGGTCGGTACCGGGTGGCCGACCCCCTCGTGCTCGACGTCGGCCGGTTGCTGGTGGCGTCCGGGGTGCCGCTCGCCGCCGTGCTCGGGGCAGCCCGGACGCTGCGGACCGAGGTGGCCGTCCTGGCGCGGTTGTTCGTCGGCGTCGTGGAGGAGCAGGTGGTCGAGCCCATGGGCGACCCCATGCCGGCCGAAGGGGTCCGGGCGCTGGCCGACCTGGTGGCGGCGCTGCGCCCGCTGGCGTCGCAGGTGGTGGCGACGGAGCTGGCGCTGGCGATGGACGACGAGATCCGCCGGCGGCTGGGGGACCACCTGGCCCGACGGGCAGCACGGGACGCCGGGCCCGGGCGCGAGCCGGACGCCGCACCCCGGGGCGAGCCGGACGCCGGCGAGGACCCGCGACCGGAATAGGAGCGGGGACTCCGGTTGTTGAACCCCTCATGCAGGTCGCGCCCTGGGGCCGAACCTGCTGCGGAAAGATCGGAGAAGCACCTTGGAACGTTTGACCCTTCCCCTCTTGCCCCTGTCGTCCGGCGTGATGCTGCCGGGGATGGTGTTCACGATGGCCCTCGAGTCCGACGACGCCCGTGCCGCGGCCGACGCCGCCACGTCCGCCGGCAGCAAGCTGCTCCTCGTGCCCCACATCGAGGGCCGCTACGCCACCGTCGGCGTCGTCTCGGAGATCACCGAGCGGGGCGAGCTCCCCGGAGGGATGCAGGCGATCGTCGTCCGGGGGGACGAGCGCGCCCTCATCGGGACGGGCGTGCCCGGGACCGGCCAGGCCCTGTGGGTCGAGGCAGAGGTGGTCGAGGAGGAGGCGCCGTCGGCGACTGCGACGGAGCTCGCCCGCGAGTACCGGGCGGTGGTCGAGAACATCCTGATGGAGCGGGGCGCCCGGCGTGTCGCCGCCCAACTGCGTGAAGTGACCGACCCTGGCCGCCTGGCCGACCTGGCCGGGTACTCCCCGGACCTGTCGCTGGCCCAGAAGGTCGAGGTGCTGGAGACGCTGGACGTCGAGACCCGGCTGCGCCTGGTGCTCGGCTGGGCCCGCGACACCCTGGCGGACCTCGCGTTGCGCGAGCGGATCAAGAGCGACGTGGAGGAGGGGATGGAGCGCACGCAGCGCGAGTTCCTGCTGCGCCGCCAGCTGGAGGCGATCCGCAAGGAGCTGGGTGAGCTGAGCCGCACCGAGGGTGAGGTCGACCCCGACGACTACCGCGCCCGCATCGAAGGGCGCGAGCTTCCCGAGAAGGTGCGGGCGGCGGTCGAGCGCGAGGTCGACCGCCTGGAGCGGACGAGCGAGCAGAGCCCCGAGAGCGGCTGGATCCGCACGTGGCTCGACACGGTGCTCGAGATCCCGTGGGGCGTGGAGTCCGAGGACCGGCTCGACGTCGCCCAGGCGAAGGAGATCCTCGACGAGGACCATGACGGCCTGGAGGACGTGAAGGAGCGGATCCTCGAGCATCTGGCGGTTCGCAAGCTGCAGGCCGAGCGCGGGCTGGTTGCCGTGGGCGGGCGCGGGGCGGGTGCCATCCTGGCGCTCGTGGGGCCGCCGGGCGTCGGCAAGACGTCGCTCGGCGAGTCGGTGGCGCGCGCGTTGGGCCGCTCGTTCGTGCGGGTGGCGCTGGGCGGCGTCCGCGACGAGGCGGAGATCCGCGGCCACCGGCGGACGTACGTTGGCGCGCAACCGGGCCGGCTGGTCCGCGCCCTGCGGGAGTCCGGCACGATGAACCCGGTGCTGCTGCTCGACGAGGTGGACAAGGTGGGTGCCGACTACCGCGGCGACCCGTCCTCGGCGCTGCTCGAAGTGCTCGACCCGGCGCAGAACCACACCTTCCGTGACCACTACCTGGAGGTCGACCTCGACCTGTCGCGGGTGCTGTTCATCGCCACCGCCAACGTGGTGGACACCATCCCCGGCCCCCTGCTGGACCGGATGGAGGTGATCCGGCTGGACGGGTACACCGAGGCCGAGAAGGTCTCGATCGCCCGGCACCACCTGCTGCCCCGCCAGGAGCAGCGGGCCGCCCTGACCGAGGGCGAGCTCGAGGTCAGCGATGGGGCGCTGCGGGCTGTCGTGGGCGACTACACCCGGGAGGCCGGCGTCCGGAACCTGGAGCGGGAGCTCGGGCGCCTCGCCCGCAAGGTCGCGACGAAGATCGCGTCGGGCGAGGTCGGCACCCCGGTGGTCGTGGACGAGGGCGACGTGCGCTCGTGGCTCGGCCGGGCCCGCTTCTTCTTCGAGGCGGCGGACCGAGCCGGCGTGCCCGGCGTGGCCACCGGCCTGGCGGTGACGGGCGCCGGCGGCGACGTCCTCTTCGTGGAGGCGTCCATGTCCGACGGGCCCGAGGGCCTCACGCTGACCGGCCAGCTCGGCGACGTGATGAAGGAGTCGGCGGAGATCGCGCTCTCCTTCGTCCGGTCGCACGCGGCGGAGCTCGGCGTGGACGCCGCCGCCATGGCCGGAAAGCGCTTCCACGTGCACGTCCCCGCCGGGGCGGTGCCGAAGGACGGCCCCTCGGCCGGGGTGACGATGACCACCGCGCTCGTGAGCCTGCTGCGCGGCGTGCCGGTGCGGCCCGTCGTGGGTATGACCGGCGAGGTGACGCTCCAGGGACGCGTGCTGCCCATCGGGGGCGTCAAGCAGAAGGTCCTCGCCGCCCACCGGGCCGGGCTCACCGAGGTGGTGCTCCCGGCCCGCAACGGCCCGGACCTGGAGGACGTGCCCGAGGAGGTGCGCGAGCAGATGACCTTCCACCTGGCGTCGACCGTGGCCGACGTCCTGGCGCCCGCCCTCGGGGTCGGCGCCGGCGGGGATCGACAGCTGCCCGCAGTGGCGTGAGAGGATCGGCCTGGTGAGCGACGACGAGATCATCCATCGGATCGGCCAGCTGGCCGACGAGGAGCGCCGGCTGGAGGAGTCCCACGCGCAGTCCGCGGTGGGCTTGTCGGCCGAGGAGAAGGCCCGCCTGGACCAGCTGCAGGTGACGCTCGACCAGCTCTGGGACGTCCTACGCCAGCGCCGGGCCCTCCGGCGCGCCGGGCGCGACCCGGAGGAGGCGGCGGAGCGACCTCCCAGCACGGTCGAGCACTACCAGCAGTAGGCCGGCGCGCCGGGACGCGCGGGTGGTGCCGGGGCCCGCCGGCCCGGGCCGGCGCGCCGAACCGGTTGGCGCCAGAATCCGGCTGGTACCGTGACCAGGCGAACCCCAACTGATCCCCGGCACCCCGTGGGCGGAGCGACCGACGGCGCCGGCCTGAGGAGGAGCGCATGGCGAACAGCGAAGGTCTTCACGAGCCCGAGGCGCTGCTGTCACCCGAGACCATCGACCGGCACCGGGCGCTGACGTCGCTGCAGGAGGAGCTCGAGGCGGCGGACTGGTACGACCAGCGGGTCGACGCCACCACCGACTCGGAGCTGGCGGCGATCCTCGCCCACAACCGGGACGAGGAGAAGGAGCACGCCATGATGCTGCTCGAGTGGCTGCGGCGGCACGACCCGGTCCTCGACGGCCACATGCGGACCTACCTGTTCAGCGAGGGGCCCCTGACCGAGATCGAGGCGCAGTCCGACGGCGGCTCGGGCGACGGCGGCTCGGGCTCGCTCGGGCTCGGCGACATGCGGGGGCAGTCGTGAACCACCTGCTGCGCTCCCACGCGCCGATCACCGACGAGGCGTGGCAGCAGCTGGACGACGAGGCGCGCCAGCGACTCTCGCCGGCCCTCGCCGCCCGCAAGCTGGTGGACTTCGCCGGCCCGCTGGGCTGGAGGCACTCGGCCACCGACCTCGGGCGCACGGCCGAGATCGGTGGTCCCGAGGGCGTCCTCCGGGCCCGCCAGCGCAAGGTGCTCCCCCTCGTCGAGCTGCGGGCCCCCTTCACGGTCTCCCTCGACGAGCTCCGTGACGCCGGCCGTGGCGCCCTCGACGTCGATCTCGACGCGCTGGACGACGCGGCCCGCCGGGTGGCGCGGGCCGAGAACGTCGCCGTGCTCCACGGCTGGAGCGAGGCGGGGATCGTGGGGATCTCCGAGGCCTCCTCGCTCGAGGCGGTCTCCCTCGGGTCCTCGTTCGCCGACTATCCCTCCCGGGTGGCGACGGCGGTCGAGGGGCTGCTCGAGCGCGGGGTGAGCGGTCCCTACGGCCTCGCCCTCGGCCCGGACGGGTACACCGGCGTGGTGGAGACCACCGAGCACGGGGGCCTGGTCGTCTTCGACCATCTCCGCCAGATCCTGGGCGGCCCCATCGTGTGGGCACCCGGGGTCCGGGGCGCCGTGCTCGTGAGCCTGCGCGGCGGGGACCACCTGTTCGAGAGCGGGCAGGACATCTCCATCGGCTACGACCACCACGACGCCGAGTCCGTCCACCTCTACCTCGAGGAGTCCTTCAGCTTCCGCGTCGTGACCCCCGACGCCGGCGTAGCCCTCACGCTGTAGGCGAGGGACGCCGGCGGCGGCCGGTCCCGCCCGGCGGGGCATCGGGACCTTCGCCCCTGTTGAAGGCCGCCGGGTGTCGCACGGCTCGGGACTTCCGCCCCTATTGGCGGTCGGCTCGGTCATGCGACCATCTAGGGAGCGGCGCCCTCGCCAGGCCCGTCGTGGTGCGGACCCCCGCGCCGCTCGAAGGGCGTGACCTCGAGGAGGAGCGATGGGTGCCGAGCACTGGATGGCCGTGAACCTCAGCGCGCCAGGCAGCTACGTGCACTGGAACATCTTCACGGTGTCGGTGGCGAACCTGGTCCTGATCCTCGTCATGGTGGTGATCTTCGGCGTCGCGCTCCTCGTGCCGTTCCCCCACCGCGGCAAGGACGAGGTCGAGGGTCCCCGCGACGGCGACAAGGGGGCCTCGGGCAAGGAGGTCACGCTCACGGCCGTGGCCTCGCACGACGGCAACGGGTATGTGACCCAGCCCGGCGACGAGAAGATGTGGACGGCGCGCCTGCGCAACCGCGGCCTTCGGCTGCTGCCGCCGGGCAAGCTCCTGCCGGACCGGCAGCCTGCGTACGTTCGCTCGTGGATCTACGTGTTCGGCGTCGCCACGCTGGCGGCGTTGGGGGTGGCGATCGTCTCGGGCTTCGCCCTCGCGCTCGGGGGGCCCGACTGGTGGCACTACAACCCGGTGGGCCACTTCTTCAACAGCCTCCACCTGTGGAGCATCGAGCTGTTCATGGCCTTCATGGTCATCCACCTGTGGGGCAAGTTCTGGATGGCGGCGTGGCGCGGCCGCCGGTGGATGACGTGGATCAGCGGGGTGGTGGCGTTCCTCGTGTCGGTCATCGAGTGCTTCACCGGCTACGTCTCCCAGCAGAACCTCGACTCGCAGTGGATCTCGACCAGCGGCAAGGACGCCTTCAACGCCGCCGGTATCGGGTCGTTCTTCAACCCCATGAACTTCGGGCAGATGCTCATGTGGCACATCGTCCTCGTCCCCCTCGTGCTGGTGGGCATCGTGGGCGCCCACGTGCTGCTCGTGCGGGTGCGCGGCGTGAGCCACCCGCTGCCGGTGCGGCCCGCCCGGGGCCGGGTGGCGCGCCGCGCCCTCGCCGCTTCCGACGCAGCGGAATGGCGCGGGCCCACCCGGCGCTACGACATTCTGAAGGAGGCCGGGATCGCGGGCACGGTGGTGCTGGTGCTCGTGGTCGTGCTGGCGTCGGTGCTCTCGTCGCCCAACGTGCCGCCGGTCACGGTGCAGAGCTGGGCCCACGCCACACCGGGCGACTTCATGGCGACGAGCGCCGCCGAGCTGGCCGGCACGAGCGAGACGGCGACGTACGGCCCGCCCTACAACAACAACGGCACACCTCCGGGGTCGGGGGACGTGCAGAAGATCATCGTGTCGTGGCAGCAGATCGCCGGGGTCCGCCAGCCGATCGACGCCGCCAAGACATTCGTCCTGCTGCCGCTGGCGACCCGCGCCTCCACCGACCCGGCGCTGCGCAGCGCCCTCAACCGCTACGAGGCGGCGACCAAGGCGCAGCAGAGCGTATGGGACGTCGCCTACCTCAAGGCGGTGAGCCACGTCACGTTCACGGGCGGCGTGCCGTCGGTGCCGGGCGGTGACTACGGTCCGGTGGCGGTCCTGGTGGCCAAGGAGCTCACGATGGCCCAGTCGGGGGCGCTCGACGCCGCGCTCCTGGCGCAGCACCAGTTCTACGGCACCAACTACACCAAGCCGCTCCTCTTCCTCGAGGACGGGAGCTACTTCAGCGCGGTCGGCGCCAAGCTGCACCTCCTCGGGACACAGTGGGGCGTCATGAACGAGACCGGGGGCTACCCGGGCCAGCCGTGGCTCTGGCTCTACGACCTGTGGTACCAGATCCCCGGCTTCCGCACATCGGCCAACGTCGACCTGATCGCCGTCTACATGACCGGCATCGCCACGATCCTGCTCCTGGCCGTTCCCTTCATCCCCGGCCTGCGCGACGTGCCGCGGTACGTGCCGGTGCACCGGCTCGTGTGGCGGTCGTGGAACAAGGGAGGACCCGCCTCACCGGGGCCGGGCGAGCCGAAGGCTGCGCCGGCGCAGGTGTCGGGTCCGGCAACCGGGGCAGGCCAGGCCGGGAGCCCCGCCGGCGTCAGCGGTCGGGGTGGGCCAGGGTGAGGAGGAACTCGCCCTCGTCCGCTCCCCACTGACGGTCGACGGCGAACCCGGCCCGGGCCAGCTCGTCGGCGATCCCCTCCGGGGTGAACTTGGCGCTGATCTCGGTGCGCAGCTCCTCGCCGTCGTCGAACGTGACCGTCATGTCGAGGTGCTCGATGTCGACCGTCTCGGGCTGGGTGGCCCGGAGGCGCATCTCGATCCACTGGGCCCGCTCGTCCCAGCGAACGACGTGCTCGAACCGCTCGGGGGCGAAGTTGGCGCCGAGCGCGTGGTTCACGACCGACAGCACGTTGCGGTTGAACCGGGCGGTGACGCCGGCCGAGTCGTCGTAGGCGGCCACGATCCGGCGCCGGTCCTTCACCACGTCGGTGCCGAGCAGGAGCGAGTCGGTGCGGGACATCGTGGCCCGCACGTCGCCGAGGAACCGTGCGCGCTGGGCCGGTGCGAGGTTGCCGATGGTCCCGCCGAGGAACGCCACCAGGCGCCGCCCCTCGGTGGGGATGCGGTCCAGGTGGGCCAGGAAGTCGCCGACCACGGCGTGCACGCGCAGCCCCGGGTACTCCTCGGCGATCGACCCGGCGGCGTCGCACAGGAAGTCCGCGCTCACGTCGAAGGGGACGTAGTTCGACAGCGGGCTCGAGGACGCCAGGGCGTCGAGGAGGAGGCGGGTCTTCTCGCACGAGCCCGCGCCCAGCTCGACCAGGCTGTCGGCGCCGGCCAGCGTCGCCACGTCGCCCGCGTGGCGCTCCAGGAGGGCTCGCTCGGCGCGGGTCGGGTAGTACTCGGGGAGCCGCGTGATCTCTTCGAAGAGGCGGCTGCCCTCCTCGTCGTAGAACCAGGTGGGGGGGATGTGCTTGGGCGACGCGCCCAGTCCGGCGCGCACGTCGCGCTCCAGGGCGGCGCGCAGGTCGCGCTCGTCCAAATGGACGTCGACGGTGACGGTGCTGGAGGCCGGCACGGGCTAGAGGTCCCGCGCCAGGCGGAGCCCGCTGAACGCCCAGCGGGCGGCGGCGGGGAAGAAGTTGCGGTAGGTCGTCCGCCGATGGCTCGGCGGCGTGACGCACGCGCTTCCTCGAAGGACCTGTTGGTTCACCATGAACTTGCCGTTGTACTCACCGACGGCACCGGCCGCCGGACGGAACCCCGGGAAGGGGCTGTAGCTGCTGGCGGTCCACTGCCAGACCGCCCCGTGGAGCTGCGACCCGCCCGCGCCCGGCGGGTGCAGGGCGTGGGTCCCGGCGTCCGCCGGCTCGCCCGAGCGGGCGGCGACGATCTCCCATTCGGCCTCGGTCGGCAGGCGGGCGCCCGCCCATCGGGCGAAGGCGTCGGCTTCGAAGTAGCTCACGTGGACGACGGGCTCGGCGGGGTCGATGGCGTGCTCCCCGGTCAGGGTGAAGATCCGGGCCTCCTCGAGGTCCCAGTACAGCGGTGCCTCCCACCGCTGCGCCTGCACCGTGGCCCAGCCCTCGGACAGCCACAGCTCGGGACGGGCGTAGCCGCCGTCGTCGACGAACTCCTGCCACTCCCCGCAGGTGACCAGGCGGTCGGCCACCGCGAAGGGCACCAGCTGGACCCGGTGGCGCGGCGACTCGTTGTCGAACGCGAACGACCCGCCGGCGTGGCCGATCTCGGCCACCCCGCCGGGGTGCTCGATCCACCCCGTCTTCTGCGGCTCGCGCGCTGCCGGTTGCTGGTGGGACGGCGCGTACGCCGGCCACAGGGGGTTGCGTGACAGCACGTGCTTGATGTCCATCAGCAGGAGCTCCTGGTGCTGCTGCTCGTGGTGGACACCCAGCTCGACGAGCGCCGCCGTCTCCGGCGTCCCGGGGTGCTCGAGCAGCGACTCCATGCCCCGGTCCACGTGCCGCCGGTAGGCGGCCACCTCCTCGATGCCCGGGCGCGACAGCAAGCCGCGGTCGGGACGGGGGTACCGGGCGCCGACGGCCTCGTAGTACGAATTGAACAGATAGCCGAAGGCCGGATGGAAGGGCTCGTAGCCGGCGAGCTCGGGCGCCAGCAGGAACGTCTCGAAGAACCACGAGGTGTGGCCGCGGTGCCACTTGGTGGGGCTCACGTCGGGCATCGACTGGACGGTCTGGTCCTCGGCGCTGAGGGGCTCGGCCAGGTGCTCGGTGAAGGCGCGGACGTCGCCGTACGCCTGGCGGAGGCGGTCGAGGCCCTCGGCGATTGTCTCCGAGGAGTCCTCGGGGCCGCCGTGCCGCTCGGTTCGAGACTCCCTGCCGTCGGCTGCCACCACTCCGCACACCGTCCCTTCGATCGCACGCCTGTGCAGGGGCACAGGCGTGAGCGTGGTCGGACCCCGATGTATGGGTACCCCAACGTAGCCGTCCCATTCCCGGAGCCGTGCCGCGTCGGGCGCCCCGGTCGCCGCGCCGGCGCCCCAGCCCGCCGCCCCAGCCCGCCGCCCCAGCCCGCCGTCCCAGCCCGCCGTCCCAGCCCGCCGTCCCAGCCCGCCGTCCCACGTGTGATCCCTGATGCCAGGCGTGCCCCGCGGGGACGGCGATGACAAGCTGGCTGCGCCGCCGCCGATCGGCGACGGCGCGGGAGGTGCAGGGTGGGCGGACCGGGGCTCGTCGGACGGGTGGGGCGCGACTGGCGCGCGTCGACGCCGTGGTGGCCGGAGCAGGCCGCGGCCCCGGACGGCGCGCCCAACGTGGCCCTGGTGGTGCTGGACGACGTCGGCTTCGCCCAGCTGGGGTGCTTCGGCGGGGACATCGAGACGCCCGCCCTCGACCGGGTGGCGGCGGCCGGGGTCCGCCTGGCCAACTTCCGGGCCACCGCCCTGTGCTCTCCCACCCGCGCCTGCCTGCTCACGGGGCGCAACCAGCACCGCAGCGGGATGGGCCGCGTGGCGGAGCTTGCTGCCGGGTTCCCGGGCTACTGGGGGCGGCCGCCCCGCACCAACGGGTTCCTGTCGGAGATCCTGCGCGCCGCCGGCTATGCCACCTACGCCGTCGGCAAGTGGCACCTCACGCCCGAGGACGAGACCCACATGGGTGCCCGGCGCGACACCTGGCCGTTGGGCCGAGGCTTCGACCGGTGGTACGGGTTCCACGGGGGGGAGACGCACCAGTTCGTCCCGGCGCTCTACTGCGACAACCACTCGGTCCGGCCCCCGCGCCCGCTCGAGGACGGCTATCACCTGACCAGCGATCTCGCCGACCGGGCCATCGAGTTCGTGGGCGACCTGCGGGCCGTCGACCCGGCCCGGCCGTTCTTCCTCTACCTGGCACCGGGGGCGTGCCACTCGCCCCACCAGGCGCCGGCCGAGTGGATCGAGCACTATCGCGGCCGCTTCGACGCCGGGTGGGACGCGTGGCGCGCCGGCGCGCACGCCCGCCAGCTCGAGCTCGGCGTCCTTCCAGCCGGCACCCGGCTCTCCCCCCGACCGCCGTGGGTGGCGGCGTGGGACTCGCTCGCAGTCCGCCAGCGCGCCGTTGCCGCCCGCTTCATGGAGTGCTTCGCCGGCTTCCTCTCCCACGCGGACGCCGAGATCGGCCGGGTGCTCGCCTTCCTCGAGGAGCTGGGCGAGCTGGAACGGACCCTCGTCGTCGTGGTCTCCGACAACGGCGCCAGCGCCGAGGGAGGAGCGGAGGGGTCGATCAACGACGTGCGCCTCACCAACCTGGACCCGGCCGGCGAGGAGGAGATGGCACGGCGGATCGAGGAGATCGGCGGGCCCGCGACCCACAACAACTACCCGTGGGGTTGGACCATGGCCGGGAACACCCCCTTCAAGCGTTGGAAGCGCGAGGTGCACCACGGCGGGGTGGCCACCCCGTGCATCGTGCGCTGGGACCCGCTCGCCGCCGCGGCCGGGGCGGTCCGCCACCAGTTCGTGCACGCCATCGACGTGCTGCCCACGGTGCTCGAGCTTGCCGGCGTCCCGCTGCCGACCGTGCTCGACCACGTGCCGCAGACGCCGATCGACGGGACGAGCTTCGCCTACCTGCTGGGTCCGGACGGGGCGGGCGCACGGGAGCGCCACGACACGCAGTACTTCGAGACCTTCGGGTCCCGCGCCATCTACCACCGGGGGTGGAAGGCGGTGACGTTCCATCCCATCGGCCCGCTCTACGGCGACGGTCTGGACCCGAACGCGCCGTTCGATGACGACGTGTGGGAGCTGTACCACGTCGCGGCGGACCTGGCCGAGGTGGACGACCTCGCCGCCGAGGAGCCCGACCGCCTGGCGAGGCTGGTCGAGCTGTGGTGGCGCGAAGCGGAGCGCAACCAGGTGCTGCCGCTCGACAACCGCGTGCTGTGGTCGATCGTGCACCCGCGCCCGTCCCGCCTCGTGCCCCGGGACGTCGTCCGGTTCTTCCCCGGGGGGGCGCCGGTGCCCGAACGGGTGGCGGTGGACGTGCGCCGCCGGTCCCACCGGCTGCACGCCGTGGTCGAGGTGGTGGGTGGGGAACCCGCCGAGGGCGTGCTCCTGGCCCTCGGGTCCGCCCTCGGGGGGTGGTCCTTCCACGTGCTCGCAGGCCGGCTCCGCTACGTCTACAACCTCTACGGCAAGGAGCGCACGACGGTGATCGCCGATCGCGCGCTCCCGCCCGGGCGCCACGAGGTCTGGGCGGACGTGGCGGTGGACCAGGCGGGCGAGGGAGCCGTGGTGACCCTCGCCTGCGACGGCGAACCGGTCGGGGCGGGCGCCGTCAGCCGGGTGGCACCGGCCGAGTCGAACGGGCTGGGCGTGGGCCTGACGTGCGGGAGCGAGTGGGGACCGGCCGTGGGGGACGGCTACCGGGCCCCGTTCCCGTTCAGCGGGCGGATCCTCGAGGCCACCGTGGAGGCGCGCGGCCAGGCGCGCCCGGACCCGCTCGCCGCCCTCGCCGCGGTGCTGGCCGAACAGTGACGGCGGGCCGTCTCCGTCGCCACCGGCGCGCTCAGGAGAGCACCCGGCGGCGGAAGTTGCGGAGCCCCAGGGCGAGGAACAGCGCCAGGAAGGCCGCCATCACCGGGTAGACGACGTAGAGGTGCATGTGCGAGGCGCTGGTGAAGGCGGCGCGCATGCCCTCGTTCACGTAGATGAGGGGGTTCACGAGCACGACCGTCTGGAGCCAGTGCCACGGACCGAGCCTGACGGGCGCCAGCCGGGTCCACTGGTAGTAGGTGCCGCCGAGGAACGTGATCGGGAGCACGACGAACCCGAACATCAGGCCGATGTTGCGGGGCTCGAACGAGGTCCCGAGCAAGAGACCGAGGGACGTCATGGTGACGCACGCCAGCGGCACCAGCGTGCAGATGACCCACCAGTGAAGGTCCAGGTGGGCCTGCACGCCGGCGGCGTGCACCACCGAGGCGATCGGCAGCACGATGGCGGCGGAGATGAGCCCCTGGACGGCGCCCGAGAGCACCTTGGACAACGCGACCAGCCAGATCGGGCAGGGAGCCTGCACCCGGTCCTCGATCTCCCGGGTGAACCCGAACTCCTGGGCCATCTGGAGGGCGACGGCCTGCACGCCCTGGAACATGATCGAGATCCCCACCACTCCGGGCACGAGCACGGTGGCGAAGTCCGACTCGCCGGTGGCGCTGCCGCCGCCGCCGATCCCCTGGCCGATCTTCGGGAACACGTAGAGGAACACGAAGCAGAGCAGGAACGGCTGGACGAGCGTGCGGATGGCGAACTCCCAGAAGTTCTTGCGCAGGACCACCAGGTCTCGGAGGATCAAGGCGCCGAGTGCGGCTCGGCTCGAGGCGAGCGCGGTCCGGGTCACGCCCCCGCCGGCGGGCGCCGCCGCAGCCGGACCGCCACCGGGCGGCTGGGTGCGTGACTCAACCGGCTCGGTCGATTGCACCGACTCGAGCGACATCAGTCCCGCAGCTCCTTGCCGGTGAGGGAGATGAAGACGGTCTCGAGGCTGGGCTCGGCAACGGAGACGTCGAGCACGTCGTAGCCGCCGCGCTCCGCTTCGGCGATGACCCGGGGTAGCAGCCGGTCGCGGCCCTGGACATGGAGCTCGACCCAGCCGTCGTCGGCGCGGCGCGTCCGGGTCACGCCCTCCACGGTGCGTCCGAGGTGCTCGGCGAGGCGGTCCCGGTCTCCGGCGGCGTGCACGCGGACGATCGTGTCGGCCCCAAGGCTGCGCTTCAGCTCCGCCGGGGTGCCCAGCGCCAGGATGTGGCCGTGGTCCATGATCGCCACCCGCCGGCAGAGCTGGTCCGCCTCCTCCATGTAGTGCGTGGTGAGCAGGATGGTCTGGCCCGCGCCGTTGAGCTCCCGGAGGATGTCCCACAGCACGAGCCGGCTCTGGGGGTCGAGGCCGGCCGTCGGCTCGTCGAGGAAGAGGACGGCCGGGCGGTGGAACATGGCCCGGGCCACCATGAGCCGCTGCGCCATGCCCCCGCTCAGTGCGTAGACGGAGGCCTTGGCCCACTTGGTCAGCTGGAACTGGGCCAGCAACCGGTCGGACTCCTCCCGGGACGCCCGGGCACCCATGCCGAAGAGGCGACCGTGGAAGTAGAGGTTCTCCCACACGGTGAGCTGGCGGTCCAGCGTGTTCTGCTGGCTCACGATCCCGAGGATCTGCTTCGCCCGCGTCGGGTGGGCGACCACGTCGATGCCGCCGACGAACGCCTGCCCCGACGTCGGGACGACCCGGGTGGTCAGCATGCCGGCGGTGGTCGTCTTGCCCGCGCCGTTGGGCCCGAGGAGCCCGAAGATCTCACCGGTGCCGACCGTGAGGTCGAGCGCGTCGACCGCCCGGAAGTCGGCGCCGGCGTAGACCTTCGTCAACGCGATCGTGCGGATCGCGGCGCCGCCCGCCAGCGCGTCGGCGGAGCCGGCCAGCGGACCGTCGGCGGAGCCGGCCAGCGGACCGTCGGCGGAGCCGGCCAGCGGCGCGGTGGTCGTCATGAAGCCGCGAGCCTATCCCCGGGGTCCCCTCCGGCCGGGGCCGCGAAGGCCCCGTCGGGAGCACGCCGTCGGCGGCGGGGGACCGGTAGGGTGGGACCGATGGGCATCGTCGGCAGCCGGAAGACGCAGATGGTCACTCCGGAGGGCGCCCTGCCCGGCCGGCCCACGCCGCTGCCGCTGCCCGAGCGCCACCTCGTGCTCGGGACGCCGCTCGCCCCCCCGTACCCTGACGGTCTCGAACGAGCCCTGTTCGCCATGGGGTGCTTCTGGGGCGCCGAGCGGCTGTTCTGGCAGACGGACGGCGTGTGGACGACGGCCGCCGGTTACAGCGGCGGGTACACCCCGAACCCCACCTACGAGGAGGTCTGCTCCGGGCTGACCGGCCACGCAGAGACCGTGCTCTGCGTGTTCGACCCCGCGATCGTGCCCTACGGGTCGCTCGTGCGGCGCTTCTTCGAGGGCCACGACCCGACCCAGGGCATGCGGCAGGGCAACGACGTGGGCACCCAGTACCGCTCGGCCGTCTTCACGACGTCGGAGGCGCAACTTCGGGTGGCCCAGGAGACGGCACGGCGCTACGAGGAGGAGCTGCGAGCGGCCGGGTACGGCGCACTCTCGACCGAGGTCCTCCCGGCCGGGCCGTTCTACTTCGCAGAGGGGTACCACCAGCAGTACCTGGCGGCCAACCCCAATGGCTACTGCGGCTTGGGTGGGACGGGCGTCTCGTGCCCCGTCGGCGTCGGCGGCGCCGCGACCCCGTAGCTGCCGACCGGGTGCCGCCCGGCGGGCCACGATCACCGAGGAGGGGCCGATGAGCGACGTGACGGGACCGCTCGGCGCAGGGTCGGACGAACAACCACCCGCGCCGCGCCGCTGGCACCGGGACGTTGGGGTGGCGGTGACGGGCGCCCTCGCCGTCCTGCTCGTCTGGTTTGCCGTGGCCAACCTCCAGGGGGTCCGCATCCAGTTCTGGGTGACGTCGGCCACCGCACCCCTGATCGTGGTGATCGCCATCTCCGGGTTCCTCGGTGCGGCGGTGGCGGGTCTGCTGGGCCGGGCGGCCCGCCGTCGGCGTCGGCCGGTCGACGGGGAGCCCGGCGGGGGGGGCGTGTGACCGGTGCGTGGAACGGCCCCCGGCGGACCCTCGGACCGGGGAGCGGCCGCGGCGTGGGCCGCGCCGCCCGGCCCCGGACACCCCGGCGCAGAGCCCCGGGCGGGCGAGGCGTCTCGGTGCACGAGCAGACCTAGACTCTTTCGCACGAGCGACGGATTGCGCGATCATGGGCGCCGGATGCGGCGGCGCAGGCGGCCAAGGAGGTCCTTCAGCGTGCACGGGCCGCAAGGCAACGTCGAGGAGGGATGGGTCGGTGCCGCTCTCTGAGCACGAGCAGCGGATCCTGGCCGAGCTGGAGGAGTCGCTGGTCCGGGAGGACCCGCGGTTCGCCGAGCGCGTGCGGTCGAGGACCGTGTACCGCCACGCCGGCCGGCAGTGCAAGTGGTCGGCGCTCACCTTCGTGGTGGGGCTCGCCGTGCTCGTCGCCTTCTACTCGCACTCGGTGCTCGCCGGCCTGGCGGGGGTGGGGATCATGTTCGGCTCGGCCGTGGTGTTCGAGCGCAACCTCCGGCGGCTCGGCAAGGCTGGCTGGCACGACCTGTCGGCGCGCCATCGTCACGAGGGGGAGCAGCCGGCCGGGCTCGAGCACGCCGTGCACGGCACGCGGGAGTGGCTCCGGACGCACCTCTTCCGGCGCGAGCACTGACCGCGGCAACACCCCTGAGCGCGCCGCTCGTCCTGGCCGTCGACATCGGCGGCACCAAGCTCGCCGCCGGCCTCGTCGACCGGACCGGCGCCCTGCTCGCCCCGGCACTGGCCCCGACGCCGGCGGGTGCGCGCGCCGAGGAGCTCTGGGAGGCCCTGGCCGCGGTGGTCCGGGCGGCGAGTGCCGCAGCGCCGAAGCACGCGGCCGTGGTGGCGTGCGGCGTCGGCTCCGGCGGCCCGATGGAGCCCGGTGGGGAAGCCGTCTCTCCGTTGAACATCCCAGGATGGCGGGGGTTCCCCCTCCGGGCCCGCCTGGCCGAGCTGACCGGGGTCCCGACCTTCGTCGACAACGACGCCAAGGCGCTGGCGCTGGCCGAGGGGTGGCGGGGTGCCGCGGTGGGCAGGTCGGACTACATCGCCATGGTCGTCTCGACGGGCGTCGGCGGCGGCATCGTCCTGGACGGCCGGCTCCTGGAGGGGCGGCTCGGCAACGCCGGTCACATCGGGCACGTGGTGGTCGAGCCCGACGGCCGCCCGTGCGCATGCGGCGGCCGGGGGTGCCTGGAGGCGGAGGCGTCGGGCATGTCGATCGCCGCCGCCACGGGCCGTCCGGCGGCCACAGCCCCCCCAGCCGTCGTCGATCGCGCCGGGATGCTCGTCGGCCGGGCCGTGGCCTCCGTCGCCTCGCTCCTGGACCTCGATCTTGCCGTCGTCGCCGGCTCCGTTGCCTTGGGCTACGGCAACGCCTTCTTTGCCGCCGCGCAAGGGGAGCTCGCCGCCCGCGCCCGGCTGTCCTTCTCGCGCCGGGCGCGGATCGTGCCCGCCGGGCTCGGCTCGCAGGGACCGCTCCTCGGCGCCGGGGCGGTCGGCTGGCGGGGCCTTGGCGCCACCTGCGGGGTCACAGGGTCGAAGGCCGCACCGGCGGCGCGGCGATGAGGCGGCTCCGTGCACTGGCCCACGTGGGACCGGCCCTCGCCGGGAGGCCCGACCTGTGGCCCGTGGCCGCCGTGATGGCGGCGCGGCTCGCGCCGCAGCGGTGGTGGCGCCGCTGGCCCCCGCTGCCCGTTCCGGACGCGTCGTACTGGCGCTTCCGGATGACGACCGCCTACGGCGGCTCGGGCGACGCCACGCCGGCCGGCAAGGACGTGGTCGAGTACCTCGAGTGGTGCCGTGAAACGCACCGTGCGAGCGGCCGGCTCCGGTAGCCTCTGTCCGTGATGGAGCGGGTTCTCCTGCTCAATGCGACGTACGAGCCGCTGGCGCTGGTCACCGATCGTCGCGCCGTCGTCCTCATCCTCGCCGGCCGGGCCGAAGCCGTCGCCGTCCGTCCGGACGCACCGGTCTTCCGGTCGGCGCAGCTCAACGTCGAGGTCCCCTCGATCGTCCGGCTCTCCCGCATGGTGCGGATCCCGCGCTGGGCTCGGACGCCGCCGTTGACCCGGCGGGCGGTGCTGCGACGCGACGGCGGCACGTGCGCCTACTGCTCGCAGGCCGCCGACACCGTCGACCACGTCGTCCCCCGGAGCCGCGGCGGCCGCCACGAGTGGACCAACGTGGTCGCCTCCTGCAAGCAGGACAACCTCTTCAAGGGCGACCAGCTGCTGTCCGAGCTCGGCTGGACCCTGCCGTTCACGCCGTGGGCGCCGGACGGGCACCTGTGGCGGCTCCGGCACCTGGCCGAGATCGACCCCTTGTGGGAGCCCTACCTGGCGGCGGCGTCCTGAGCGTCGGGGCCGCCGGGCTTGCCGCCTGGTTCGACGTCGACGCCTTCCGCTCCGCCGGTCGGCGCGTGGTCCTGCGCTCCGTCACCCGGCCCGTCCTCGTGCTCGGCAGCACCCAGGACGCGGCGGTCGCCGACCCGTCTCGGCTCGGAGCTGCTGGCGTGACGCTGGTCCGGCGCAGGAGCGGCGGCGGGGCGGTCCTTCTCCTGCCCGACGCCCAGTGCTGGGTCGACGTGTGGGTGCCTCGGGACGACCCGTTGTGGTCGCCCGAGCCGCGTCGATCGGCCGAGCGGGTGGGGGAGTGGTGGGCGGCGTCGCTGCCGGCGGGGGTCGGCCCCGGCCCGGTGCACGTCCACCGCGGGCCGATGATGGCCGGACCGGCCGGACACCTCGTCTGCTTTGCCGGCGTCGGGGCGGGGGAGGTGCTCGTCGGCGGGCGCAAGCTCGTCGGGCTCGCCCAGTGGCGCAGCCGGGAGGGTGCGCTGGTCCACGGCTGCGCCTATCGGTCCTGGGACCCGGACGCCGTCGCCGCCCTGCTCGCCGGGGGCGACGACGGGGTCCGGCTCGCGCGCGACCTCGCCGGCCGGGCCGTGGGCCTCGAGGAGGTGGGGGCATGGGGATGGACCGTCGACGCCTTGCTCGCCGCCCTGCCGGACCCGGCGTCCTGGGAGGTCGTCCGCTCCTGACCGCCGGCGCGGCAGCGTCCAAGCGGTAGCCGCGCCGCCGGTTCGCCCGCACCGGCGCCCCCGCCCGCCCCGGCGACCCCCGGCGCGCTCCGCCGACCCCCGGCGCGCTCCGCCGACCGCCGGCGCTCTCCCCGCTCGCACCCGGCCTGCGGTGTGTGGGGCGCGCCGTGGCCTCCAAGTGGTGCCGTGCTGTTGACCAGTGGTGTGAGGGGGCGTAAAGTGGCGCGAAGTGGTTGGAAGTGGAGCACAGGGCACGGCCTGAGGAGTGTCGTGAACGGGGATAGGGACGAGGCCGGTGGCGGGATTCGTTGGCAGGTACGAGCACTCGCTCGACACCAAGGGTCGGGTGATCCTTCCTGCCAAGTTCCGTGCCGACTTCGAACGGGGCGGCTATTTGACGGAGAACCGCGAGGGCTGCCTCGCACTCTGGACGCCCGGGGAGTTCGAACGACAGATGCAGGCCATGCAGGACCAGGCGTCCGCCGGGCGCACCGAGCGGAACCGCGCCCGCATGTGGGCGGCCAGCTCGCACGAGGTGGAGATCGACCGACAGGGGCGCATGGCGATCCCGGCGCTCCTGCGGGAGTTCGCCTCCTTGGACGGGGACGTCCTCGTCTGCGGAGCGATCGACCGGGTGGAGCTGTGGAACCCGGCGGTATGGCGGGAGCGGGTCGCCCCGGCGGAACGCTGGTTCCTCGAGGACGACTGACGGGGCGGCCGGACCGTCCCCTCAGAGGTACAAGAGACAAAGGAGAAAGGACTCACGAGGCGAACGGGCCGAACGGCTCATCGAGCGCCCGCGCACGCGGGCTCGAACCGGCACCGCGTCGGTGCTGGACCATGCGCAGCCCCTCGACCGGCATGGTGGAAGACTTCTTCTCCGCCCTCTTCCGCTCAGGTCGTCGTGGGACGAGCTCTCTTGCCCCTCTCGTCGAGGGGCTGCGGATGGCCCAGGCATTCGAGCACGAACCGGTCATGGTGGCGGAGGTGGTGGCCGCCTTCGGCCCCGTCCCGCCCGGCGTCGTCGTGGACGGCACCGTCGGGGCGGGCGGTCACGCGTCCGCCCTGCTCGGCGCGCACCGGCACCTGGGACTTCTCGGGCTCGACCGTGACCCCGCCGCCGTCGAGGCCGCCCGCAGCCGCCTCCGCGTCTTCGGCGACCGGGCGAAGGTCCGGCACGCCCCCTTCGCGGCGCTGCTGGACGAGGTGTCCGTCGCCGCGTCTCGGCCCTCGACATGGCCGGCATCGGGCGCGCCCGCCGGGGTCGTGTCGGGTGTGCTCCTCGACCTGGGCGTGAGCTCCCCCCAGCTCGACCGGGGCGGGCGAGGCTTCTCGTACCGCCAGGCGGCGCCGCTGGACATGCGGATGGACCCTTCCGCCGGCGTCACCGCAGCGGAGATCGTGAACAGCGCCAGCGTGGCCGAGCTCGCCGCCATGTTCGTGGCCAACGGCGAGGGGCGCTTGGCCGGGCGGATCGCCCGGGCCATCGTCGCCGCCCGGCCCATCCAGACGACCGACCGGCTGGCCGACGTCGTTGCCGCGGCGGTCCCGGCGCCCGCCCGCCGGCGGGGGCATCCGGCACGGCGGGTGTTCCAAGCGCTGCGGATCGCGGTGAACGACGAGCTGGCGCAGCTCGAGGCGGCGCTGCCCGACGCCCTCGGCCTGGTCGCCCCTGGCGGCCGGGTCGCCGTGATCTCGTACCACTCGGGTGAGGACCGCCTGGTCAAGGCGGCTTTCGCCGAGGCGGCCGCCGGTGGCTGCACGTGCCCGCCCGGGCTCCCGTGCGTCTGCGGCGCCCAGCCGGAGCACCGGCTGGTGTTCCGGGGGGCCCGCAAGCCGTCGGCGGCCGAAGTCGAGCGGAACCACCGTGCCGAGAGCGCGCGCTTCCGGGTGGCGGAGCGCCTGATGCCGATGGGGGCCGACCGGTGAGCACGGCCGTCGCCCGCTCGGCCGCCCAGCCTCAGCGCCGGGACGCACCGGCCCGCCGTCCGCCCCTCGAGGTCGTCCAGCAGCGGCGCCGCCGGGTCCGCCAGCGTCGCTTGGCCCCGATCCTGGCCGGTGTCCTGGTGGCGGCCAGCCTCTTTGTCGTGGTCATCGGGCACGCCGAGCTGACCCAGGGTCAGGTCCGCCTGACGGCCACGGAGCAGGCGGTGACAGCGGCGGAGACGGCCCACCGCCAAGAGGTCCTGGCGCTCGCCACCCTCGAGAACCCGGCCCGCATCTTGAAGGTGGCGGAGCAGACACTCCACATGGCGCCCCCGACCAGCCAGCAGCAGGTCCCCCACGTGCCGCTCGGCACGGCCCTGCCGCCGCCCTCGGTCTCGACCGCACCGAGCGCGCCAGCCAACCCGGCGGCGACGACAGGAAAGTGAGCCCGACCCTCGCACCGGCGCGCCCGGCGCGCCCGGCACCGTCGCGCCCGGAGGCGCCGGCCCGTCCGTCGCGCCCCAAGACCCCCGCCCGCCCTCCCCGCCGTCCCGCTCCCGGCCGCAAGGCCGTCCGGAGCGCCGCAGCCCGCCGCGCGGCGCTGTCGCGCCGGGTCCGGTTCCTCCGCCTCGGTCTGGTGGTGGCGTTGGTGATCGTGGCTGCCCGGCTGGTGGACGTCCAGGTCGTCCACTCCGGCCAGTACCAGCAGCAGGCGAGCCAGGAGGTGACCCAGAAGGTGACCGTCCCCGCCCTGCGGGGGACGATCACCGACCGCAACGGCGTGGTCCTCGTGACGTCGGTCCCCACCGACGAGGTGATCGCCGACGACTTCCAGATCCGGCACCCGGCGACGGAGGCCAAGGCGCTCGCCCCGCTGCTCGGTCTCAGCGCGGCGACGCTCCGGCCGCTGCTGTCGGAACGCAACGGCTACGTGCCGCTCGTCCAGCACCTCTCGACGGCCCGGGCGAAGAAGGTGTCCAACCTGGCCTTTCCCGGGATCACCATGATGGGGAACTCGGTCACCGAGACCCCCGACGGCACACTCGCCGCGCCCATCGTCGGAGGGGTGAACGCCGCAGGCGCCGGCGACGCCGGCCTCGAGTCCCAGTACAACTCCCGGCTGAGCGGGCGCCCCGGCCAGGAGACGCTGCTCGAGTCACCCATCGGGGTCCAGCTGCCGGGGACATCCGTCGCCGAGAAGTCGTCGCCCGCCGCGGGCACGGGGCTCCAGCTCACGATCGACGCGCCACTGCAGTACACCGCCGAGCAGGACCTGGCTCAGGAGATCGTGGCCTCGCACGCAAAGAGCGGGACCGCGGTGGTCATGGACGTCCAGACCGGGCAGATCCTGGCGATGGCGAACCTGGTGGCGTCGACACCCGCCGGCTCGCCCGGCTCGCCGCCGGCCGGGACGTCCGGCGGTGCGGGCAACGGGGGGACTCCGGTCACCATCGGCCCCGGCGGGCCCGTGCAGGAGGCGCCGACCAACCTGGCCGTGACCCACCTGTACGAGCCCGGGTCCGTCTTCAAGATCGTGACCTTCTCGGCCGCACTGGCTGACGGGGTCATCACCCCGACCACCACCTACACCGTCCCCGACACGCGGACGATCGACGGCTACCTCTTCCACGACGCCACACCCCATCCCACCCAGCCGATGACGGCGACGCAGATCATCGCCCAGTCGTCGAACATCGGCACCTCGTTCATCGCCCAGGGGCTGGGGGAGACACGACTGTTGGCCCAGGTCAAGAAGCTCGGGTTCGGCTCCCCGACCGGGCTGCACTTCCCGGGCGACTCGCCAGGCCTGATCGTCACACGCAACCAGTGGTCCACAACGGACTACGTCTCGCTGGCCATCGGGCAGACCGACGCCGTCAGCCCCTTGCAGGTGCTCGACGCCTTCAACGCCGAGGCGAACGGGGGGGTGTTCGTGACGCCGAAGCTGGTGCGGGCCACCATCGCGCCCAGCGGTGCCGTGAAGGCGACCGCGCCGTCCACCACCCGCCGGGTGATGCCGGCCCCCGTCGCCAAGGAGCTGGCCACCATGATGGAGACAGTGGTCAACAACGGCACGGGTGTGGCCGCCTCGGTGCCTGGCTACCTGATCGCCGGCAAGACGGGCACCGCCCAGATCCCGTACACCAACGGCCAGGTGGGGTACATCACAGGCGCCTTTGACGCCACCTTCGTCGGGTTCGCCCCCGCCAACCACCCGGTGCTCTCGGCCATCGTCGAGCTGGACCGGCCGACCCCGATCTACGGCGGGGCGGTGGCGGCGCCGGTCTTCTCCAAGATCATGGCCTACGCCCTGCACCGCTACGACGTCCCCACGACGCCGGGGCTCAACGGCAAAGCGCAGGCCAACGTCCCGCTCACACAGACACAGCTGGTCAAGGCCGCCACGTGAGGCGGCTACCATCCGCTGGGTTTCTGGCTCACGGATGGTCCGTGCCGGTTCCCCCTGGCAGCTTCCCGTGCGCATGAACACCCTGCTCGACGAGATCGACGTGCTCGAGACGTCCGGCGACCCCAGTGCCGTCGAGGTGGCGGGCATCGAGCACGACAGCCGTCGTGTCGAACCCGGCACCCTCTTCTGCTGCCTGGTGGGTCACCAGGCGGACGGCCACGACCATGCCGCCGAGGCGGTCGCCCGTGGGGCGGTCGGCCTGGTGTGCGAACGGGCGCTGCCGGAGCCCGTCCCGAGCTCGGTCGTGCAGGCACGGATCCCTCCGGGGCGGGGCCGGCCGTCGATGGCGCGCCTCGCCGCGGCGTTCTGGGGCCATCCGGCCCGAGCGCTCGTGACGGCCGGCGTCACCGGCACCAACGGGAAGACCACCGTGACCCACCTCCTCGGGGCGGTCCTCACCCGCGCCGGCCACCCGACCACCGTCATCGGGACGCTGTCGGGCGCACGGACGACGCCGGAGGCGCCGGATCTGCAGCAGCTGCTGGCGGCGGCGCGAGACGGCAACCCCCGGGAGCCACGGCCGGCGGTGGTCATGGAGGTGTCCAGCCACGCTCTGGTCCAGTCCCGGGTGGACGGCGTGCGCTTCGACGTGGCCGCCTTCACCAACCTGAGCCACGACCACTTGGACTTCCACGGTTCGATGGAGGAGTACTTCGCCGCCAAGGCGTCGCTGTTCCAGCCCGACCGTGCGGCCCGGGCGGTCGTCGACGTCGACGACCCATGGGGCGCCCGCCTCTTCGACCGGGTGCGGATCGACGCGGTCGCCGTGCGGCTGGGGGATCTGGCCGACGTCCGGCTCGAGGCCGGCCGGTCGCAGTTCGGTTGGCGGGGGCAGGCAGTCGTGGTGCCCCTGACCGGTCTGGTGAACGTGCGGAACGCCCATCTGGCCGCCGAGGCGGCGGTGGCCCTGGGCGTCGCGCCCGACGTGGTGGCGGCCGGGCTGGCCACCGCCGGGCCGGTGCCGGGCCGCCTGGAGCGGGTCGCCGCCCCCGCCGGCGCCACACCCGGGGTGGAGGTGCTCGTCGACTACGCGCACACCCCGGCCGCCCTCGACGCCGTCCTGGACGAGGCCCGGCGCCTGGCGGCGCCGCGATCGGGGCGCACCATCGTGGTGTTCGGTTGCGGCGGGGACCGGGACGCCTCGAAGCGGCCGGTGATGGGAGCGGTGGCCGGGCGCAGGGCCGACGTCGTGGTGGTCACGTCCGACAACCCGCGCAGCGAGGACCCGGGCGCCATCATCGCCGCCGTCCTGGCCGGCGTGCCGGCTTCGGCCCGCCCGGTGGTCGAGCCCGACCGGCGGACCGCCATCCTCCGGGCGGTGGGCATCGCCCGGCCGGGCGACGTGGTGGTGGTCGCCGGGAAGGGGCACGAGACCTACCAGGAGGTGGGTGGGCGACGCCTTCCCTTCGACGACCGCGCCGTGGCCGCCGCCGCGGTGGCCGCCGTGCGGGGCGGGGCCGACGGCAAGGGGCTCGGGGACGGTGCCGACGAGACGGTCGACGGCTAGGCGGGCTGGCGATGCTCTCCCTCATGTCGTCGGGTGGTGCCGCGTTCTGGCTCGCCGTCCTCTCCACGCCCCTGCTCATCCGCTGGCTCGCACGCAAGCGGATCGGCCAGCAGATCCGGGAGGACGGGCCCGCCACCCACAGCGCCAAGGCCGGAACGCCCACCATGGGCGGTCTGGCGATCGTCGGTGCGGTGGCCGGGGGCTACGTGATCGGCCACCTCGGCACCGAGGTCAAGTTCACCGCGACGGGGGTGCTCGTCATCATCACCGTCGCGCTCTTCGGCGCCATCGGCGCGCTCGACGACTGGATCAAGGTCCGGAACCGCCGCAGCCTCGGGCTCAACAAGCGCGCCAAGTTCGGCGCCCAGGTGGTCGTCTCGGTGCTCTTCGCCGAGTTGGCGGTGCACTGGGCCCACACGTCCACCTCGCTCTCGTTCACCCGGATGACAACGCCGGGGATCCAGTTCGGCCAGGTCGGCTGGGTCCTGTTCGCCGTGTTCGTGCTCGTCGGGACGTCCAACGCCGTCAACCTCACGGACGGCCTCGACGGCCTGGCTGCGGGGTCGTCCACCTTCTGCTTCTCGGTGCTCGCCATCCTCGGCTACTGGGTCTTCCGCCACCGGGCGATCTTCCACCTCCTCCCGGCCTACGCCATCGACCTGGCCCTGACCTCGGTCGCCCTCGGCGGGGCATGCCTGGGGTTCTTGTGGTGGAACGCCGCGCCGGCCCGGGTCACGATGGGCGACACCGGCTCGCTGTCGCTCGGTGCCGGCCTGGGCGCGCTGTGCCTCCTCTTGAACCTCGACCTCCTCCTCCCCATCTTGGGGGGGCTCTTCGTGCTCGAGACCCTGTCGGTGATCGCCCAGGTGGTCAGTTACCGGGTGTTCCACCGCCGCGTCCTGCGCATGGCCCCCCTCCACCACCACTTCGAGCTCGGCGGGTGGCCGGAGACGACGGTGATCGTGCGGTTCTGGATCCTGGCGGGGCTCTTCGCCGCCCTGGCGCTCGGGATCTTCTACGGCGTCTACCTCACGGTCACCCACTACTGATGGGCCAGGGCGCGCACGCACGGCGGTCCCCGCAGGTCCCCCACCCGGGCTGCCCGGTGCGGGACGATGGAAGGGTCGGCCCACGGATGGGAGAAGGGACTCGCCAATGACGGCGACCAACGCAGCAGGCGGTACGGCGCGCTGGGTCGTCACCCTTCGACGGGTCCCGACCTCGACCATCCTCGTCGCCCTCATCGCCGTCCTGTGCGTCTTCGGGACGGTGATGGTCGGCGCCGCCTCGGAGGTCGTCTCGATCGAGACGTACGGCTCCGCCTGGTCGATCATGGTCCGCCAGTGCATGTGGCTCGGCCTGGGCACCGCGGTCCTGGTGGTGACGGCCCGCATGGACTACCGCCGGCTGCGCCGGTTGGCCAAGGTGATCCTCATCGTCGGCTTCGGCGGGCTGCTGCTGGTGCTGGTGCCCCACCTCGCGGTGAGCGTGACAGGCTCCAGCCGCTGGCTCGGGTTCGGCTCCTTCGACGTCCAGCCGTCGGAGATCATGAAGCTGGCCCTGGCGATCTTTGCCGCCGACCTCGTCGTCCGGCGGGAGGAGGCGGGCGGGAGCGAGCGCACCATCCTGGGGCCGCTCGTCCTGGTGACCGGGGCCGCCGCCCTGCTGGTGCTGGTCCAGCCGGACATGGGGACCACCGTCGTGCTCGGCTGCATCGGCCTGTCGGTCCTGCTGGCCTCGGGCGTGTCGTTCCGCCCCGTGGCCAAGGTGGCCGGGGCGGTGGTCGTCATCGCCGTGGTCGCCAGCCTCGTCGACCCCTACCGGCGCCAGCGGATCCTGGCGTTCCTCAACCCCGGGGCGCACGCCTCCGGCTCGGGCTACCAGGTCGCCCAGTCGCTCATCGGTCTCGGCTCGGGGCATCTCTTCGGGGTGGGGCTCGGCAGCGGCACGGAGCAGTGGGGCTACCTGCCCAACCCCCACTCCGACTTCATCTTCTCGGTCATCGGCCAGGACCTGGGGCTGGTCGGCGCCCTGTTCGTCATCGTCCTCCTGGGCGCCATGTGCTGGTTCGGCCTGCGCGCCGCCACCCGGGCGCCCGACCGCTTCGGCGGCCTGCTCGGCGTGGCGCTGGTCTGCTGGATCGCGGTGGAGACCCTCATCAACGTGGGTGCGGTGATCGGCCTCCTGCCGGTGACCGGCATCCCCCTGCCGTTCGTGTCCTACGGCGGGTCGTCGCTCGTGGTGACCATGGCCGGCGCCGGCGTGCTCGTGAGCATCGCCCGCCACGAGCGCGTCCCCTCGCCGGACCGCCTCGGCGTCGAACGCCCGGTCCGCCCGGCATGAGCGCCCGCCCCTTCGCCGTGGTGTCGGGCGGCGGCACCGGGGGGCACGTCTTCGAGGCGCTGGCCATCGCCCGGGCCCTCGTGGCCCGGGGGCACCCGCAGACATCGATCGAGCTCGTCGGCTCCGAGCGCGGGCAGGAGGCGACGCTGCTCGCCGGGACGGGCTTCCCGGTGACCCTGCTGCCGGGCCGGGGCATCGTGCGGCGCCTCGACCGGGAGGCGATGGTCGCCAATGCCGGAGCGGTGACCGGGCTGGCCCGCGCCACCGCCCGGGCGGTGGCGGCGCTCGCCGCCCGCAGGCCGCGGGTGGTGGTCTCGGTCGGCGGCTATGCCAGCTTTCCCGCCGACCTGGCGGCGGTGGTCCTCGGGGTGCCGCTGGTGCTGGTGACGATCGACGCCGTCCCGGGGCTGGTGCACCGGCTCTTCGCCAAGCTGGCGGCGGCCAACGCGGTGGCGCTCCCCGGGACGCCGCTGCCGCGGGCCGTGGTCACCGGGGTGGCGGTGCGCGACGCCATCACCGGGGTGGACCGGTCGCCCGCCGGCGCGGCGGCGGCACGCGCCGCCCTCGGGTTGCCGGCCGGCCGTACCACGGTCGGCGTCATGAGCGGGTCGCTGGGGGCACGGCGGGTGAACGAGGCGGCGATCGAGCTCTCCCGCCGGTGGTCCGGCCGCCAGGACCTGGCCCTCTTCCATGTGACCGGCCGGCGGGACTTCGACCGCCTGGCGGCCCGGGCGCCGTGGCCGGAGGCGGTGGAGCAGGCGGGCAGCGGTGGGGCCACCGGCCGGGGCGGGGACGGCCTGTGGTACCGGATGGTGCCGTTCTGCGACCGGATGGACCTGCTCTACGCCGCGTCCGACGTCATGGTGTGCCGGGCCGGCGCCGGGACGGTGGCGGAGCTGACGGTGGCCGGGGTGCCCGCCGTCCTCGTCCCGCTCCCCGGGGCGCCCGGCGACCACCAGACGGCCAACGCCCGAGCGCTGGTCGACGCCGGCGCGGCGGTGCTGGTGACCGACGACCGGTGCGACGCCGACGCGCTCGCCGGTGTCCTGGAGGGGCTGCTCGGCGCGCCCGATCGGCTGGCGGCGATGGGGGCCGCCGCCCTGGGCCTCGGCCGGCCCGATGCCGCCGCGCGGGTGGCGGAGGTGGTGGACGCCCATGCCCGCTGAGCCCGGGCCGGGGCCCAGACCCGACGCCGCCGTGGTGGCCGAGCTTCGCAGGCCCCGACGCGTCCACGTCGTGGGGGTGGGCGGCGTGGGCATGAGCGCGATCGCCACCATCCTGTCGGGCATGGGGCACACGGTCAGCGGGAGCGACGTCAAGGCCTCGCCGGTGACCGACCGGTTGGCGGCCTCCGGCATCACGGTGGCCATCGGGCACGACCCGTCCCACGTTGCCGGGGCCGATCTCGTGACGTTCTCGCCGGCGGTCCCCGAGGACAACGTCGAGCTCGAGGCGGCGCGCCGTCAGGGGGTCGAGGTCCTCCGACGGTCGGCCGTCCTCGCCGGGCTGGCGGTGTCGCGCCGGTCGGTGGCGGTGGCGGGGACGCACGGCAAGACGACGACCGCCTCCATGCTGTCGCTGGTCCTGGTCGGCGCCGGCATGCACCCCTCGTTCCTCATCGGGGCGGACGTCAACGAGACGGGCACCAACGCGGCGTGGGGCACCGGCGACTGGCTCGTGATGGAGGCCGACGAGAGCTACGGCTCCTTCGGCGGCCTGGCCGCCGAGGTTGCCCTCGTGACCAACGTGGAACCTGACCACCTCGACCACTACGGGACGTTCGACGCCCTGGTGGACGCCTTCGGACGGTTCCTCGGCGCGGCCCGGACGCGGGTCGTCTCGGCCGACGACCCGGTGGCGTCCCGGCTCGGGGCCGCCACCGGTGCCGTCTCCGTCGGGACGGCCCCCGGGGCCACCTACGGCATCACCGAGCTGTCCGTCGCCCGCAGCGCCGTCGCCTTCGACCTGCACGGCCCCGGCGGCCGGCTCGGCCGGATCGAAGTCCCGGTGCCGGGGGCCCACAACGCCCGCAACGCCGCGTTGGCGGCGGTGGGGGCGATCTCGGCCGGGGCGTCGTTCGCCGACGCCGCCGGCGCCCTGGCCCGCTTTGCCGGGGTCCCCCGGCGCTTCGAGTTCCGGGGCGATGCCGGAGGCGTGACCTTCGTGGACGACTACGCCCACCTTCCCACCGAGGTGC
Source organism: Actinomycetes bacterium (assembly GCA_021791845.1). GTDB lineage: Bacteria > Actinomycetota > Acidimicrobiia > Acidimicrobiales > RAAP-2 > JAJYVT01. Next base: position 86,299 of record JAJYVT010000002.1, read on the forward strand.
GGGCCACGCTGGCTGCCGCACGGGCCGGGGGATGGGCGCGCATCGTGGCGGTGTTCCAGCCCCACCGCTACACCCGCACCGCCGCCCTCGCCCCGTCCTTCGCCACGGCGTTCGACGACGCCGACCTCGTGTTCGTCACCGACGTCTACAGCGCCGGCGAGCCCGTGGTGCCCGGCGTCTCGGGGCGCCTCGTCGCCGACGCCGTGAACGCCCACCGACCCGACCGCCCGGTCGTCTACGTCTCGTCGCGGGACGAGTTGCGTGCCGCCGTCGACGCCATGCTGCGCCCCGGGGACCTGTGCTGCACCCTCGGCGCGGGAGACCTCACCACCCTGCCGGACGAGCTCATCGCCCTGCGGGGCGGCTCGTGACCTGCCCCGGTCCCGCCGGGCCGGCGCCCGCCCGGCCGGTTGCCGCCGACGCCCCCGGCCCGGCCGAGGTCGCCGCGCTCGCCGTCGCCGTCGCCGAGCGCCTGGGGCCGGCCGCCCGGTCCGCCGCCCCGCTCGGTCCCCTCACCACCTACCGGGTCGGCGGTGTGGCGGCGGTGATGGTCGACGTGGCCTCCGAGGAGGACCTGCTCGGCCTCCAGCGCGTGCTCGGGGAGCTCGGCGCCGCCGGTCGTCTGCCGGTCCTCGTGCTGGGCAAGGGCTCCAACGTGCTGGTGGCCGACGCCGGGTTCCCCGGTCTGGTCGTGCGCCTCGGCGCACAACCGGGCGACCAGCTGAGCGCGATCACGCTGCCCGCGGCCGGTGACGGCGGGCCGGGGGGGGAGGGTGCGAGCGTCAGGGTGCGAGCCGGCGGCGGCGCGGGGCTGCCCGTCCTGGCGCGGCGAAGCGTGGAGGCGGGCCTCACCGGTCTCGAGTGGGCGGTGGGCATCCCGGGCACGGTCGGTGGCGCGGTGGCGATGAACGCCGGCGGCCACGGCTCCGACACCGCCGCCTGCCTGGCCCGGTTCCGTCTGGTCGACCTGGCGGGCGAGGGAGCGGTGGAGGACGGCCCCGAGCGGCTCCACCTCGGCTACCGCACGTCGGCCCTCGGCCCGGCCGAGGTCGTCGTGTGGGCCGAGTTCGCCGCTCGCAGGGGCGACCCGGCCGTCGGGCGGGCGACCCTGTCGGACATCGTCCGCTGGCGGCGCGAGCACCAGCCCGGCGGCAGCAATGCCGGCTCGGTCTTCACCAACCCGCCCGGGGACTCGGCCGGCCGGCTGGTCGACGCGTCCGGGCTGAAAGGGTTCCGCCTGGGGAGCGCGCGCGTGTCGGAGAAGCACGCCAACTTCATCCAGGCCGACAACGGGGGCTCGGCCGACGACGTGCGTGCCCTCATGGCCCACGTCAGGCGGGTGGTGGCCGAGGTGACCGGGGTGGTGCTCCGCCCCGAGGTGAAGCTGATCGGGTTCACCCCCGACGGCATCGACGGGGACGGGGACGGGGACGGGGACGGGGACGGGGGAGCGCAGGCGGGCAGGGCGGGTCCCGCCACGTCGAAGGGGGAGCCAGCGTGAGCCAGACGGGACGATCCGCCACCATGCGCCGGCCGGCGGGTCGCAGCCGGCCCGAGCGGCGGGGGGGCGCGGCACTGCGGGAGCCGGCCCGCAGCGGGTCGAGGCACCCCGAGGGGCGCACGGTGACGATGGACCCGCGGATGCAAGAGCGCCGCGCCGACGTGCTGCGCCAGCAAGCCCGCCGACGGCTGCGCCGTGCCCTGGCCGTGCTCGCCCTGTGCGCCCTGGCCGTGGCGGGCTGGGTCGTCGTCCATTCGCAGGTCTTCGGGGCCCGGGTGGTCACGGTCGTCGGCGCCCCCCCGGGCGAGCGTGCCGCCGTCATCCAGGCGGCGGGCCTCACCGGCGCCCCACCCCTGCTGGACGTCGGGGCGGCGAACGCCGCCGCCGTCGAGCGGCTGCCCTGGGTCGCCACCGCCACCGTCTCCCGCCAGTGGCCGGACGGCGTCCGGGTCGTCGTGACCCAGCGCACGCCGGTTGCGGTGGTGGCCGAGGCCGCGCCGTCGACCGGGTTCGCCGAGATCGACCGGGACGGGCGCGTGCAGGCCACGGTCCCGACGCCTCCGGCCGGGCTGGTCCAGGTGACGGGGACGGCTGCGCCCGGCGCGCCGGGGACGACCCTGGTCGACGCCCGGGCCGCCCTGGAGGTGGCGTCGACGCTGCCCAAGGCCTTCGCCGCCCAGGTCACCCAGGTCCAGGCCGGGCCCGGGGGAGATGTCACCCTCCAGTTGACGTCTCCCGTCACCGTCTACTTGGGGTCGACGGCTGACCTCCGGGCAAAGTACGAGGACGCGGCGGCGCTCCTGGCCGGAGCGTCGCTGGCCAAGGGCGAGGTCATCGACGTCTCGGCGCCCTCCACGCCGGTCGTGCGGCCCTGACCTGAGCCCGTTCCGGGGGATCCCCTGCTTGACCGGGCCTTGTGGCCCCCCTATCGTGGACCCGGGTCGCGTTGACTCAACGTCGACTTGCGCGTCAGGTTGACGACGCGTGCGGACATCCGGAGCCCGCCCTTGCCGGCACGATGCGGAGCCCCGAGCAGCGCGATTGGCCGGCGATCGCCACAGCATCGAGGGAGCCAATGACCGTTCCGTCACAGAGCAACTACCTGGCGTTGATCAAGGTGGTCGGTGTGGGGGGCGGCGGTGTGAATGCGGTCAACCGGATGATCGACGCCGGTCTCAAGAACGTCGAGTTCATCGCCGCCAACACCGACGCGCAGGCCCTGCTCATGAGCGACGCCGACCTGAAGCTGGACATCGGGCGCCAGCTGACCCGCGGCCTCGGGGCCGGAAGCGATCCCGAGGTGGGACGGCAGGCGGCCGAGGAGCACCGGGGCGAGATCGAAGAGGCGCTCCAGGGTGCCGACATGGTGTTCATCACCGCCGGCAAGGGCGGCGGCACCGGCACCGGCGCCGCGCCGGTGGTGGCCGAGGTGGCCAAGGGGCTGGGCGCGCTGACCATCGGCGTCGTCACGCGCCCCTTCACCTTCGAGGGCCGCCGCCGGGCCATGCAGGCCGAGAAGGGCATCCAGGTCCTGAAGGACAAGGTCGACACCCTCATCGTCATCCCCAACGACCGGCTGCTCACGGTGTCCAACGAGAAGACCTCGATGGTCAACGCCTTCAAGATGGCCGACGAGGTCCTCCTCCAGGGCGTGCGGGGCATCACCGACCTCATCACGGTGCCGGGCCTCATCAACACCGACTTCGCCGACGTGAAGATGGTAATGCTCAACGCCGGAACCGCCATCATGGGGATTGGCAGCGCCGCCGGCGAAGGGCGGGCGGTGAACGCGGCCCGCGGGGCCATCACCAGCCCGCTGCTCGAGGCGTCGATCGAGGGCGCCCGGGGCATCCTGCTCAACATCGCCGGCGGGAGCGACCTCGGCCTCTTCGAGGTGAACGAGGCCGCCGAGATCATCCACTCCGTCGCCCACCCCGACGCCAACATCATCTTCGGCGCGGTGATCGACGACGCCATGGGCGACGAGGTGCGCGTCACGGTCATCGCCGCCGGCTTCGAGCGCTGGGACGACACCGCCCGCACCGGGCAGTCGGTTGCCGAGCCTTCGCCGTCGAGCAACGGCCTGGGCCTCGAGTCGAGCGCCCCGCTCGACATCTTTGCCGACGCCAGCGAGAACGGCCTCGACCTCGGCGACGACGACTTCGACGTCCCGTCGTTCTTGCGCTGACCCCGTCCACGCCCCCGCCCGCGACCCCGGCGTCGGCCCCCGCTCCGTCCCCGTTCTCGCCCGAGGGGACGGCGGCTTCGGACACGGCCGTTGCCGAGGCCCTTGCCACCGCCCGCCGGCGCATTGCCGAGACGGGCGTCACACCGGCGACGGTCCGCGTGGTCGCCGTGACGAAGGGTTTCGGTCCCGAAGCGGTGCTGGCGGCGCGCCGGGCCGGGCTCGACGACGTGGGGGAGAACTACGCCCAGGAGCTCCTGGGCAAGGTCCGGGCGCTGGCCGGGGAGGCGGGGGCGGGTGAGGGCACGGCGGTGCGGTGGCACTTCCTCGGGGCCGTGCAGCGCAACAAGGTGCCGCAGCTCGCCCCGGTGGTCTGGTGCTGGCAGGGCCTGTCGCGCCTGGCGGAGGGCGAGGCGATCGCCCGGCGCCGCCCGGGTGCTGCGGTGCTGGTGGAGGTGGAGCTCACCGGGGTCCCCGGCCGCAACGGTTGTGCGCCCGGGGACGTCCCGGCCCTGGTGGAGGGCCTGCGACGGCTCGAGCTGGACGTGCGGGGCCTCATGACGGTGGCCCCGCAGGACCCCGAGGGTGCCCGGGCGGCCTTCCGGGCGGTGCGCCGCCTGGCCGACGACCTGGGCCTCCCCGAGCGGTCCATGGGGATGAGCGACGACTACCCGCTGGCGGTGCGCGAGGGGGCGACGATGGTCCGACTGGGCCGGGCGCTCTTCGGCGACCGGCCACCGCGACGGGTGACCGGATCGTGACGCCGGGGTGTACGCCCGGAGCTTGGACGACGCAGTACGCTACGCCCCGAGGAGACGCGTGATGCCCACCTTTCTGAAAAAGACCATGGTGTACCTCGGGCTGCTCGACGACGAGTACGACGACTACGACGACTACGAGGACCACAGCCCGCGCAGCTTCACCAACGGACCGGCGTCGAGGGTCGAGCCGCGGATGTCGTTCGAGCGCGACCCGATGGAGGACGACCGCCCGACCACGCAGGTCGGGCGCATCCGCACGGTGCCCCGCGAGTCGGTGGCGGCGTCGGCGCCGCCCCCTGCGTCCGCACCGCCGACGTTCGCCGGGCGCGTCTCGGCGCCGGTGATCCGGCCGATGAGCGTGGGCGAGGCGGCCAAGGTCCAGGTGGTGGCGCCGACCCGGTTCGGGGACGCCAAGGAGATCGCCGACTGCCTGAAGTCCAGCCGGCCGGTGATCGTCAACCTCCAGGTGGCCGAGCGCGACCTCCAGCGCCGAATGATCGATTTCTGCAGCGGTGTCACCTACGCCCTGAGCGGCGAGATGGAGAAGGTGGCCGACGAGGTGTTCCTGCTGACGCCGACCAACGTGAAGGTGTCCGACGAGGAGCGCCAGCGCCTGCAGGAGCGTGGCTTCGGGCGAAGCTGACCCTCGGTGAACGTCCTCGACATCATCGCCTACATCGTCGAGGCGTACGTCTTCCTCCTGATCGCTCGGGCCCTCCTCAGCTGGTTGCCCGCCCGGCCCGGCACCGTGCTGTTCCGGGTCGTGCGCGCCCTCGACACCGTGATCGAGCCGGTGCTGCGTCCCATCCGGCGGGTGCTGCCGCCCATCCGGGCCGGCGGCATGGGCATCGACCTGTCGTTCATCGTGGTGATCGTGGTGGCCCAGCTCATCGTCGTCCCGCTGCTGCGGAGCTGACGCCGCCGGCGTCCTCGTCGCAGTCGGCGTGCAGGGGCGGCGCCCCCGCCAGCAGCACGTCGGACATCCGGTGGCGCCCACGACCACAGGAGTACACTGCGCCCACATGGACAGCACCCCGCCCACCCAGTCGATCCTCGACACGCTGCGGACCGTGGAGTTCCGCCTTGGGCTGAAGGGCTACAACGTCGACGAGGTCGACGAGTACCTCGAGAAGGCGGCGGTCGAGGCCGAGTCCGTCCTCGAGCAGCTGCGCACCGCCAACGAGCGCCTGCGCCAGGCGAACGAGCGCATCGGACAGCTGGAGGTCGAGGCGCAGCGCTCGGCCGGGGAGCGCCCGTCGCCCCTCGAGTCGGCGTCGGTGACGGGCGTCAGCGACGACACCCTCCAGCGCACGTTGGTGCTGGCACAGAAGTTCGTCGACCAGACCAAGCGTGAGGCCGAGGCCGAAGCGGCCGAGATCGTCGGCCGGGCCGACGAGCGGGCCGGGGCCGTCCTCCAGCAGGCCGAGGAGCGGGCCCGGCAGATCACCACCGAGTCGGAGCAGCGCCTCCGCGAGGAGGTGGCCCGCCTGGAGACCATGCGGACCCGCTTGGCGGGCGACGTCGAGGCCATGACCCGCCACCTGGACGAGCAGCGCACCCGCATCCGGGCATCGCTCACCGAGGCCCTCAAGTGGATCGACGAGCGGGTGCAGCCCGGCAGCGTCCTCAGCACCGTCCGCGACGACGCGGACAAGGGCTCCGCTGGCAACGGCACCCCGTCGCGCAACTCGGGGTCGGATGCGCCGCGCCAGCACGCGCCCGAGCGCAAGCCCTCCTCCGACGCCGGGCACGCCTCCTCGGGCGGCTCGGCCCCCCCGTCGGAGCGGTCCGGGCCGGGTGAGCCGAGGCTGCGCAGCGTCGGCTCGGGCGAGGACCTCTTCGAGAGCCGCCGAACCGAGTAGCGGCGGTCGCCGCCAGCCGCCGCACCGGGCGGCGGCCCCGGAGCGCAGCCGTCCCGCCATGGGCGCGCCGGCCGGGGGATGGTTGAAGGGGCGGGTGGGGTCCGCTATGTTCTCCGGCTCCTGCCCCCGGCCGACCGCGCCGGCGGCTGGCCGGGTCACCGGGCGGAGAGGAGGACGACATGGCGTCAGCGACCAAGGCGGCCGCGTCCAAGTCGGTGCAGAAGGCGTCGGTGCAGAAGGCGAAGCCGACGGCGGGAACGAAGGCGCGAGCGGGTAAGGTCCCCGGACCGGGTGCAGCCGCGACGACGGCCAAGAAGGCCCCGGCCACGGTGGCCAAGCGCTCCGGCGCAACGTCCGCCGCACCTGCCCGTGCGTCCCGGTCAGCGTCGCGGCCGGGTTCGGGCACGACCTCCGGCGCGAAGACCGGCACGAAGAAGGCACAGACCGCCGTCCGCAAGGCGGCCACGAAGGAGACGGTGAAGAGCCCAGTGACGTCCACCACCCGCTCGGTCGACAAGGCGGAGAAGAAGAAGGCTGCCGCACCGGCGAAGGCGCCGGCGAAGGCGCCGGCGAAGGCCCCGGCGAAGGCGTCGGCACAGACGCAGAAGGCGGCGCCGCCCGCCTCGTCGACGGCGACGCACGGGCGCAACGGCGCCAAGCCCGCCGCCCGCCCGCCGGCGGGGAAGGCGGCGGCCGGCCCCTACGCCGGGGACGACAAGTTCCTGGCCGAGCAGCGCCACCTCTTGGAGTCCGAGCGTGCCGTCTACCAGAGCCAGGCGTCGGACCTGAAAGCCGAGGCCGACTCGCTGGCCCAGGAGCGCGAGCCCGGTGACGTGCAGTTCGACGAGGAGTCGGGCGAGGGCGGCACCGTCACCGTCGACCGGGAGCGCGACCTCGCGCTCTCGGCACAGGCGCTGGCCGCGGTGGAGGAGATCGACGCGGCGCTGGCCCGCATCGAGGACAAGACCTACGGCGCGTGCGAGCGCTGCCACCAGCCCATCCCCAAGCCCCGGCTCAAGGCCCTGCCGTTCGCCCGGCTGTGCGTGGCGTGCAAGAGCGGGGGACTGTCGCGGCGCTGAACGGCTCGCGCCGGCGGCCCCTCGTGGTGGCGGTGGCGGTGGCGGTGCTCGTCGTCGCCGCCGACCAGGTGACGACCTCGTGGGCCGAGGCGGACCTCCATCGCCCTGTCCATCTGCTGGGGCCGCTGGGTCTCGCCCTGCAGTACAACTCGGGGACGGCCTTCAGCCTGTTCACGGGGGCGCGGTGGTGGCTCGTCCCGGTGGTCGTGGTGCTGGCGGCCGTCGTGGCCTGGCTCGCCTGGCGGGCGGAGTCGCTGCTCCTCGCCGTCGGGTACGGCCTCGTCCTCGGGGGCGCCGTCGGGAACCTGGCCGACCGGCTGGCGCGGGGCCATCACGGTGAGGTGGTGGACTTCGTGACCCTCTCGCACTGGCCCACCTTCAACGTGGCCGACGCATGCATCACGGTGGGGATCGTCGTGGTGGCGGTGGGGTGGCTCCGCCAGCCCTTCGGCCCCCGTCGCTCGCCGGGCGCGCGCGGGCACACGGAGCCGGTCGGGTGAAGGGCGCCGACGGGCCCCGGCGGTCCCCCCGAGGCTCCGCCGGGGAGGTGGAGACGCTGGCCCTCACCGTGCCGGGGTCGCTGGACGGCGTGCGGGTGGACCGGGCCGTGGCCATGGTCACGGGCGTCACCCGCTCGGTGGCCGCCGAGCTGGTGGCCGCAGGCGGGGTCCGGGTCGACGGGCGACCGGTGGGCGCCCGCAGCACGCCCCTGGTGGCCGGGACCGAGCTGTGCGTGGAGGTTCCGCAGGCGAAGGCCGACGTCCTCGTGCCCGATCCGGCCGTGCCCTTCACCGTGGTCCACGAGGACCCGGCGTTCGTGGTGGTGGACAAGCCGGCCGGCGTGGTCGTCCACCCCGGTGCGGGCCACCCGACGGGGACGCTGATCGCCGGGCTCGTGCACCGCTACCCCGACATCGCCGCCCTCGGGCAGGGGACGTGCGACCCCCGGCGCCCGGGGGTGGTGCACCGGATCGACCGAGGCACGTCGGGGCTCCTCGTCGTGGCCCGCACGCCCGACGCCTACCGGGACCTCGTCCGCCAGATGGGCGCCCGCACCGTCGGGCGGCGGTACCTGGCCGTGGTGGCGGGGCACGTCGCCGACACCCGCGGGGTCGTGGACGCGCCGATCGGGCGCTCGACCCGCTCGCCGGTGCTCATGACCGTCTCGGCCGCCGGGCGACCCGCCCGCACCACGTACGAGGTGCTCGAGCGCCTGGACGTCCTGAGCGGCGTCGACGGCCCGACGGCGGTCCCCGCCACCTTGCTCTCGTGCACCCTCGACACGGGACGGACCCATCAGATCCGGGTGCACCTCTCGGCCATCGGCCACCCCGTGGTGGGGGACGACCGCTACGGGCGGCCTCCCAAGGGGGTGCTCCGCCCCGGGCGGCTCTTCCTGCACGCAGCCCAGCTCGCGATCGACCACCCGGTCACGGGTGCCCGCGTGGCCTGGACATCCCCGCTCCCGCCGGACCTGGCCGCGGTGATCGAGGCGCGGCAGCCGTGACCCTGGCGCGGTTCCCCCCACGCCCCGGGCTCGCCCGGCGCGTGGGCGCGGCGCGTGGGCGCGGCGCGTGGGTCAGGCGGCGGCGTCCTGGGCGCCCACGACCGCTCCGTCGGCGGACAGAGCCGCCAGCGCCTCCTCTTCGGCCCGGCGCACCCGGCGGACGCCCACGCCCAGCCGCTCGGCCGTGGTCTGGAGCGACGCCGGCGTGTCGCCCCCGAACCCGAAGCGGAGCCGGAGCACGTCGCGCTGGAGCTCGGGAAGGCGGTCGATGGCCTCGCGGACGCGTTCGAAGGCCATCTCCCGGTCGACCCGGTTGACCCAGTCCTCGTCGTCGGGCGCGACCAGGTCACCGAGCGACGTCGACGAGTCGACCGCAGCCGGCTGGTCCAGGCTGGCCGTCACCCGCGCCACGTCCTCCAGTGACCGGCGCTCCTCGAGGGTCATGCCGGTGACCTCGGTCAGCTCCTCCTCGGTGGGCTGGCGTCCCAGCTGCCCCGCCAACTCGGCGGTGATGGCGTCGAGCCGCTGCAGCCGCTCGCCCACCTCGAGGGGGATCCGGATCGTCCGGCCGTGCTGTTGCACCGCTCGTTGCAACGCCTGGCGGATCCACCACGTGGCGTAGGTCGAGAACCGGAACCCGCGCTCCCAGTCGAACTTCTCGACCGCCCGCAGAAGGCCGAAGGTGCCTTCCTGCACCAGGTCGGCCAGGTCGACCCCGCGGTCCTGGTACCGGCGCGCCCAGTGGACGACGAGCCGGAGGTTGGCCGCCACCATCTGCTTGCGGGCCTGCTCGTCCCCAGCGGCGACGCGCTTGGCCAGCGCGATCTGCTGCTCGTGGTCGGGCATCGGGTACTGGTCCAGGTCACGGAGCAGCAGCCCGAGGCTGTCCGTCGTGCCTGCCGTGGTCTTGGTGAGGGTGCTCATGTCAGCCGATTCGTCGCTCTCTGCTCTGTTCCCCGGTCGTCCGTCTGCGTTCGCCGGCCGGTTCGGTTTCGCCTTGCCTGCGTAGGTGCTCCCTTGCCTGTCCGCATTAGCCCTACCCGTTCGAAGGGATACAACGCCCATGCCGGCCATGACATTCCGTGTACCCACGAGGGTGACATTCCGGGTACCCACGGGGGACGCTCCGTGTACCCACGGAGGCTCCGTGTACCCGCACGGGAGATCCCCGCGCCTGCCGGCCCCTCCTGGATGTTCCCACGGGGGTGCGACATCGGATCGTGGGGCCGCAGGACCCTCCGCCGCACTGCTCAAGAAGAGAACGCCTGCGCCCGGGACCTGATTCCCGGTCGCTCGGGCGGGCCGCCGTTCTCGACCCCGGGGCCTCCCGGCTTGCGGCCGGGGGCCCCCGGATGCTGACGTGAGCGGATGCCCGTCTGGATCGTGCGTCACGGAGCAACCGAGTGGAGCCGCACCGGGCAGCACACCGGGAGGACCGACGTGCCGCTCCTGGAGGGGGGCAAGGAGGAGGCCGAGGCGGTGGGCCGATGGCTGGCCCGGAAGGTGCCGAGCCCCGCGCTCGTGCTGACGAGCCCGCTCGCCCGTGCGCTCGAGACCTGCCGCCTGGCCGGGTTCGGCAACGGGGCCGAGGAGTGCGCCGACCTCATGGAGTGGGACTACGGCGACTACGAGGGGCGCACGACCGACGACATCCGGCAGGAGCGGGCTGGCTGGACGCTGTGGACCGACGGCGTGCCCGGGGGGGAGGCAGCCGCCGACGTGGGCCGCCGCGCCGACCGGGTGATCGAGCGCGTGCGGTCCGTCGAGGGCGACGTGGTGTGCTTCTCGCACGGTCACCTCCTCCGGGTCCTGGCAGCTCGCTGGGTGGGGTTGCCGCCGGTCGGTGGCCGGCTGCTCGCGCTGGACGCCGGGGCCGTCTCGACGCTCGGGTGGGAGCGGGAGACGCCGGTCGTCTCCCTCTGGAACGCCAGCGCGCCGGCGCCGGCCGAGTGAGCGGCGAGGGCCCGATGTGCTCCCGCCCGGTCTCAGGCCGGTGCCCGGACCAAGGACGGAGCCGTAGCGGCCTCGCCGACGGCAGGCTCGGGTCCCCCCGACGCCCCGCCACGGGCACGGGTCACCATGTCGGCCAGGGTGAAGGACTGGAGGTACTGGCGCATCGTCTCGCCCACGTCGGCCCACACGGCCAGGAGGACGCACTGCCCTTCGTGGTCGCAGGCGCCGTTCTCGTGCGGTTCCCCGAAGTCCCCCGCCACGATCGGCCCGTCCACGGCCGAGACCACCTGGGCCAGGCTGATCTCCGCCGGGTCCCGTGCCAGCACGTAGCCGCCTCCGACCCCCCGCTTGGAGCGCACGAGACCGGCGCCCTTGAGGGCGAGCAGGATCTGCTCGAGGTAGGGCTGCGGCAGCCCGGTGCGGTCGGCGATGTCCCGCACCGACGTCGGTGTGGTCGTCGCGCCGTGCAGCGCCAGGGACAGCAGCGCACGGCAGGCGTAGTCGCCACGGGTCGACACCTTCACGCGCTCAGATGTTACCGGCGCCCTCCGTTTCGTCGGGGAGGCCGGTGCAGGGCCGGCGGTCCTACGCTTGCGCCCGTGAAGCGGTCATGACGGAAGGGCCCGAGGCGGGAGGGGGAGCGGCGCACGGCTCGCGGTCCGCCCCGGCGGCCGCTGGCCACGGCGCGGCGGCACCCGAGCCCTTGGCGCCCGACTTCGGAGGACGGTGCCTCACCGAGGTGGTGCCGGCACTCCTCGGCCAGCTCGAGCCCGATCGTGCCCCGCACCGGCCCCCGTGGCTGCCGGTCCCGCTGGCCGGCGCCCGCCAGATCGTGCTCCTGGTGCTCGACGGCCTCGGTGCCCGGCAGCTGGAGCAGCGGCCCGGGCTCGTCCCCGTCCTGGCCTCGGGCTCGGGCACCACCATCACCTCGGTCGCCCCGAGCACGACGGCGGCCGCCCTCACGAGCCTCACCACCGGGCTTCCCCCGGCGGCCCACGGGACCGTCGGGTACCGGGTCGCCGTCGGGGAGCGCATCCTCAACGTGCTGACGTGGCGTCTGGCCGAGCGGGACGGGCGGCGGGACGTGCCGGCCCGGCGGTTCCAGCCCTTCCCGGCCTTCGCCGGCGCCCCCTCGACGCCGGTCGTCTCCCGGCAGGAGTACGGCGCCACCGGCTTCACCGCCTCGCACCTCGGCGACGCGGTGCTCCACGGCTGGTACACGTCGTCGGGGCTGGCGGTCGAGGTGCGCCGGGCCCTGGCGGCCGGCGAGCCCTTCGTGTACGCCTACTACGACGGCGTCGACCGGACGGCCCACGCTCGCGGCCTGGGCGAGCACTACGACGCCGAGCTGCGGTCGGTCGACCGCCTGGTGGGAGACGTGCTGGAGGTGCTGCCGCCGGGCGCCGCCCTGGTGGTGACGGCCGACCACGGGCAGGTGGAGGTGGGGGGATCGGTGGAGGTGCTCGGCCCCGAGATCATGGACGGGGTGGTCCTCCTGTCGGGCGAGGGCCGGTTCCGGTGGCTGCACACCCGGCCGGGCGCGGTCGAGGACGTCGCGGCGGCGGCTCGGGCGACGTACGGCGACGTGGCGTGGGTCCGGACCTACGAGGAGGTCGTGGACGCCGGCTGGCTCGGCGGCGAGCCCACCCCCGACGTGCGAGCCCGCCTGGGCGATGTGGTCCTGGCGCCGTTCGCCCCCACCGCCTTCCTCGATCCCGCCGACACCGGCGAGCAGCGGCTCGTCTCCCGGCACGGGTCGCTCACCGACGACGAGATGCTCGTGCCCTTGCTGGCCTGGCAGCCCGTCACGGGCTGAGCACGGACGGACCGGGGGCGACCCCGCCCGAATGCCCGCGGGGCCCCAGCCGCCAGCTGGGCGGTCGGTGGTCGGTGGTCGGTGGTCGGTCGGGTCGGGTGGCGGTCGGTCGCGGCGGGCGGCGGTCGGTCGCGGCGGGCGCCGTGGGCGCTGCACCCGCCGCGGGCGCACGGCGAGGGTGTTTGCGCCCGGCCCTGGTCTGGCATCATCGATGCATGCACGCGTTCGACGACCCTGCCGCGACCGACGGAACTGTGCCCGACGGCGGCACCGGAGGTGCGGTCACAGGGGGCGCAGCGAGCCCGTCGGACGCCGCCGTGGCGCCCGACGAGGTCCTGCCCGCCCCGAAGAGAGGCCGCGGACCGGCGGGGGAAGGCGGAGCGGGGGCCGAGGACGACGAGGACCGGCGCGAGGCGATCGAGCAGCCGGGCAAGGTCATGCGGATCGGCACCATGGTGAAGCAGCTGCTCGACGAGGTCCGCCAAGCGCCGATGGACGAAGCCGGCCGCGTCCGCCTGAAGGAGATCTACGAGCAGTCGGTGCGCGAGCTGTCGTCGGGCCTGTCGCCGGACCTGTCGGAGGAGCTGGACCGGATGGCGCTGCCGTTCGAAGCCGAGGTGCCGTCCGAGGCCGAGCTCCGGGTGGCGCAGGCGCAGCTGGTCGGATGGCTCGAGGGTCTCTTCCACGGCATCCAGGCGTCCCTCGTGGCCCAGCAGATGGCCGCTCGGGCGCAGCTCGACCAGATGCGCCAGCGGGGGCTCCCCCCGCCTGAGAGCGACGCCGGGCCGCGCCCGGGCACGTACCTCTGACGGCGCCCGGCCCGCGCCTCAGGCGGCGCCGGCCCGTGCCTCAGGCGGCGCCCGGGACGAGCCAGGGACGAGCCAGGCTCCGCGACCACTCGGGGCGTGGGACTTACAGTGGCGGGCGACCGGCCGCTGAGGAGGTGCGATGACCGACCGAACGGACGGCGGGACCGACGACGCCGACGGGTCCGCGCCGCCGCCGCCTCCTCCGGCGAGCTGGCCGCCGCCCGGGTCGCCCCACGAGGGCTATCCACCCCCTCCGAGCTACCCGCCCTCCGCTGGTCCCGGGCCCCAGGCGGGCCACCCACCTCCGCCGAGCTACCCGCCCCCGGGCCCTGGCGCTCCCGGCTCTCCCCGAGGGTACGCCGGTGGCTATGGGGGCGGAGCGGGCGGCTACGGATCCGGTTACGGCTACGGATCCGGTTACGGCTACGGATCCGGCCCGACGGTGCCGCGCGAGGTCTACGCCGGCTACTGGCCGCGCGTCGGGGGCTGGCTCATCGACGCGGTGATCGTGTGGGTCGTCTCGTACATCGTCTCGATCCCGCTCCGGAGCAGCCACGTCGCCGAGCTCACGATCCGCACCCAGACACGGTCGGTCACCCGTGTCGGCCACTTCTCCCTGCTCGAGGCGGTGGCCGAGATCGTGATCGTGCTCGTCTACGGGGCGGTCTTCTGCGGCTCCGCCCGCGGGCAGACGCCGGGGATGATGGCGGTGGGGGTGCGTGCCGTCGACCGGGACACCGGGGGAAAGATCGGGTTCGTCCGAGCCCTGTGGCGCGGCGCCTTCGAGTACGTGTTGTTCATCGTCCTCCTGGTCCCCTGGATCCTCGACATGCTGTTCCCGCTCTGGGACGGGCGGCACCAGACCCTCCACGACAAGGTGTCCAGGACGGTGGTGGTCAGGGCCTCCCAGTTCCCGGCGCCCCCACGCCGCTGACCTCGGTGTGAACGGCCGCCCAGCGGCCGGTAGAATCGGTGCATGCCGATGGTGGTCGAAACGAAGGATTGCACCGCGCTCACCGATACGGAGCTGGAGGAACTGGCAGACCTCGGGGTGGAGGCTTCCGGGTTCGACATCGGGTTCCTCTCCAAGGAGCGGGAGGCCTGGGTCCTCGTGACGACCGCCCGAGACGGCACCAAGCTGCGCGGCTACTCGTTCTGCACCCTCGAGCGCATCGGCGGCACGCCGTCGCTGCTGGTGGGCGTCGCCTCCGTCGATCGGACGACTCGGGCCGAGTCGGCCCTGAAGGCGCTCATGGCCGACCAGTTCCGGCGGGCCTTGCTGGCCTTCCCCGACGAGGACGTCCTCCTCGGGACGAGGCTGCTGGCCCCCGACGGGTTCCGCGCCTTCGCCGGGCTGGCGGACGTGGTGCCGACGGCGGGGGAACGGGCGACGGGTGAAGAGCGGGCCTGGGCCCGCAGGCTGGCCAAGCGGTTCGGTTGCGACGGCCGGTTGGACGACCGCACCTTCGTGCTGAAGGGCGACGGCTCCACCGCCGGCGGCCTGGACTTCCAGCACCCCAAGGTCAAGCTGCCCGACAGCGTCGAGTCCCTCTTTGCCGGCGTGGACTCGTGCAGGGGAGACCGCCTCGTGGCCTTCGGGTGGGCCATGGCCGAGGACCTCGCCGCCGGCAAGTTCTCCCGCTGACCCGGCCGCTCGGCCCGCTGACCCGGCGGCTGGGCCGCTGACCCGTGGCGCCCGCTCTGCTGGGCCGCCACGTCTGCTCGTTGAGGGCGGCCGGTCGCGGCGTGGCCGGGCCGGAGGCGTGATGCCCCCAGTCCTTGGAGCCTGACGGCGGCGGCGGTCAGTCCTTGGGGAGCACCGCGGCGCAGATCTTGTAGCAGTGCCCGTCGCGGGGCCTGCTCACCGCCACCAGCAGGTAGTGGGGCGTGAAGCCCAGCGACGTGCCCAGCGCCTTGCCGTGCAGTCGGTCGCGCCGGGAGGCGTCCAGGGCCCGGCACGTGCGCGGGTCCTCGACCGGGAGCCAGATGTCGTCACGCTGGAGCCCGAAGCGGACCCAGGTCGACCCGTCACCCGGGCGGCGGATGAGCTGCGGGCCACGCGCCGGACGGATGAGGGCGACCGAAGGGCGGAAGCCGCGGAACTCCCAGTAGGGGGCGGACGGCCCGGGGAACCCGAGGAGCGGGCCGTGGGGCGCGACGGCCAGCCGGCTGAGCAGGCGCCTCGCCCGCCGGCCGCGAAGGCTGCCGACGTGGCGGGGCAGTGACGCCGCCGTCGCCGCCTCGGGCTGGGCCAGGTCGTCACGCTCGGGGTCGTCGGCCAGCGTGGCCTCCACCACGTCGAACGGCTGCAAGTCGGGCTCGTGCCCCTCGGGCCAGGGGATGCGGAGCCGGACGACGGCGCCGGACGCCAGGTCCACGGCGATGGTGTCCTCCTGCGTGCTGGCCAGCACGAGCAGCCGAAGCTCGGCCCCGCCCACCACCAGGCTGCGCTCACGACGGGCCACGCCCCGGAGCACCGCCCGTCCGGACTGGAGGGGCTCGGCAGTCTCGAGGAGGTGTGTGGGCTCGCCCTGCCCGATCTCGGCGTCCTCGACGTCCTGCCACCCCGCCTCGGCGTCCTGCCACCCCGGCTCGCCACGGTCTGTCGGAGCCAGACCCCGGCGGGGCGGAGCGCTGTCGTCTACCGCAACCCCCACTGCAGAGCCGCCGGTCCACCCGGCGGCCGGGCTGGAGGGGACGCGCCGCTCGCCGAGGGACCCCCCGGGCCGCCCCGGCTCGTCCGCACGTCGCACGTGGGCGGGCGCATGTCTCGCCTGACGTCTCGAGCCGCGCACCGCAGAGAGCCTATCGAGCGTCCCCGACCGACAGTGGGACGAGCTGGCGCTCCAGCGTGGCCGCGTCGCGGGCAGGCTCCAGGCAGGTGAACTGGCGGCACACGTACGCCGCGCCGTCCTCGCGCCCTTCCCACAGCGCCGACGGCCGCCGCTCGCCCCAGGCCAGCACGGCGTCGGGGAGCCAGCGGCGCCGGGCGGTCTCGAGCAGGTCGGGCCGGTCGCCGGCGACAACGATCTCGACCCCTTCGTCCGCCAGCGCCAGCGCCGGGACCAGGTCGGGGACGGCCATGGGCTGGGTGGCGAGCAGGGGCGCGCCGAGCTCGACGATCCGCTCGCCCGCCCGCCGCCACCGGTCCTCGCCGGTGAGCCCGCCGAGACGCAGGAGGGCGGTGGCGGCCGCGGCGTTGGCCGAGGGCAGGGCGCCGTCCACGACGTCCTTGCCTCGCACGATCAGGTGCTCGGCGTCGCTGCCGGTGGTGAAGACCCCGCCTCGGGCGTCGTCCCAGAAGAGCGTCAGCAGCGCGGTGGCGATCTCCTCGCCCCGCTCCGCCCACCGGGCCGACCCGGTCAGCTCGGCCAGGCGGGTGCAGGACTCGATCAGCCAGGCGTGGTCGGCGGCAAAGGCGGGGATCGCTGCACCGTCGGCACCCGCGGGCACCCGCACCCGGAGCCATCGGCCGTCCGGCCGGCGGTTGGCGGCAAAGAGCGCCTCGGCCAGGTCCACCGCAGCGTCGGCCCACCGGGCCGAGCCGCAGGCCGCCGCCGCCTCGGCCAGGGTGGCGGCGAACATGGCGTTCCACTCGGTGACGACCTTGTCGTCCCGCGCCGGCTGGGGCCGACGCCGCCGGGCGGCCAGGAGGGCGAGGCGGGCGGCCTCGATCTCGGCCGGGCGCTCGAGGGCCGCACCGAGCGGGCGGTGGGGGATGCTGCGGCCCTCCCAGTTGCCCGCCTCGGTCACGGCGTACCAGGCGCACACCTCGGAAGCGGCATGGGCCAGGCCGGCGCCGCGTAGGGCCTCCTCCACCTCGGCCGGCGTCCAGACGGCGTGGCCGCCCTCGACACCCGCGGCGTCGGCGTCGAGGGAGGCGCACAGGCCGCCGCCGGGCGCAGCCATGGTCTCCAAGGTGGCGTCGATGGTCTCGGTCGCCACCTGGAGGTAGCCGGCGTGCCCGGTGGCCTGCCAGGCGTGGAGGTAGGCGCGGGCGAGGAGCGCCTGGTCGGTGAGCATCTTCTCGAAGTGGGGGACGAGCCAGCGGGCGTCGGTGGAGTAGCGGGCGAACCCGCCCTCCAGGTGGTCGTACATGCCGCCGGCGGCCATGGCGTCCAACGTCCGCGTCGCCATGGCCAGGGAGGTCGGGTCCCCGGTGCGGGCATGGTGTCGCAGGCACACCTCGACGAGCGTCGGCCGGGGGAACTTGGGCGCCGGGCCGAAGCCGCCCCAGGTCGCGTCGAAGCGCTGCGCCAGTGTGGCGGCCAAGTCGTCGAGCACGCCGGGCCAGCTGGGACGCGCCGGCGCGTCGGGGGCGCCGGCCAGGCGGTCGACCACGAGCGCCTCGCTCGCCACCGCCCCGGCCAGGGCCTCGGCCTGCGCCTCCACGTCCTGCCGCCGGTCGGCCCAGGCCGCGGCGACCGACGCGACCACCCGGCGGAACGACGGGATGCCGTGGCGGTCGACCGGGGGGAAGTAGGTGCCGGCAAAGAAGGGCCGGCCGTCGGGCGTGCAGAACACCGACATCGGCCACCCGCCGGCACCGGTCATGGCCTGGACCGCCGCCATGTAGACGGCGTCCACGTCGGGGCGCTCCTCCCGGTCGACCTTGACCGAGACGAACGAGCGGGCGAGGTCGGCCGCCGTCGACGCGTCCTCGAAGCTCTCGTGCGCCATGACATGGCACCAGTGGCACGCGGCGTAGCCGATGGAGACGAACAGGGGCTTGTCCTCCGCCCGGGCCCGCTCGAGGGCGTCGGCGCCCCACGGGTACCAGTCGACCGGGTTGCTCGCGTGCTGGCGGAGGTAGGGGCTCGCAGCCCCGGCGAGGCGGTTCACCACTCCGATCGTAGGGAGCGGGCGTCGGTATGGTGTCGCCCATGGACATCCGCCTGGACGGCAAGGTGGCGCTCGTCACGGGGGCCAGCCGCGGCATCGGGCTGGCCATCGCCCGCCGCTTGGCCGAGTCGGGGGCGGCGGTGATGCTCTCCTCCCGAAAGGCCGAGGCGCTGGAGGAGGCCGCGGCCGGGCTGGACGGGGTGGGCGGCCCCGTCACCTGGCACGTCGCCCACGCGGGGGACCCCGGACAGGCGGCCGCCTGCGTGGACGCCTGCGTCGAGCGGTTCGGCGCCCTCGACGTCCTCGTCAACAACGCCGCCACCAACCCGCACTTCGGGCCCATGCTCGACATCGACGAGGCCCGGGCCAAGAAGACGGTCGAGGTGAACCAGCTCGGCATCCTCTGGTGGTGCCAGGCGGCGTGGCGGTCGGCCATGGCCGAGCGCGGCGGCGCGATCCTCAACGTGGCGTCGGTGGGAGGGCTGGGCCCCGAACCGGGGATCGGCTGGTACAACGCCACCAAGGCGGCCGTCATCCACGTGACCAAGCAGCTGGCCTACGAGCTCGCCCCTCGCGTCCGGGTGAACGCCGTCGCGCCGGGGCTCGTCCGGACCCACTTCGCCCGCGCCCTGTGGGAGCCGTTCGAGGAGCAGGTCGCGGCGCGCCTCCCCCTGCGACGGATCGGCGAGCCCGACGACATCGCCACCGCCGCCCTGTTCCTCGTCTCGGACGC
>JAJYVT010000036.1 GCA_021791845.1 Actinomycetes bacterium
CGGGCCAGCCCCTCGGGCTGGTCCCCCTGTGGTGCCTGCCGCCCGAGCCTGCGCCGGAGCGCGGTCGCCGTGGCCGCGGCGAGGGTCATCATGATCACGCCGTAGAGGCCGCCGAACCCCGCCGCCTGCGGCGCGACGATGAGCGCGACGGCGGTGGCGATGCCGAACTCCCGCATCCCGATCGGGAACGCCAGGCTCACGCGTCGGGACACCGGGCCCGGCGCGCGGGCGGTGAACACCCAGGCGGTGGCGGCGCCGACGGCGCCGAGGACGAGCGCCAGCAGCACCGCCTCCCCGAGCCCGGCCGTCTCGAAGAGCGGCCGGGCGTACCCCGCGCCCACGAAGAGCACCAGCAACAGCGACAGCCCGGCCAGGTCGAGGCACCGCCTCGAGTGGGAGGCGAGGACTGGGGCGCGGCTGCGAAGCGCCACGCCGACCGCCAGGGGAAGAGCGACCGAGAGGGCGAGCTCGGGAACCAGCACCGACGGCTCGACGTGCCCGTGCTGGAGCAGGAGGAGCCAGAGGGGCGTCAGCACGCAGCCGACGGCCACGCTCATCGTCATGAGCGTGGCCGCGGTGGCGGCGGCACCACCGGCGACGACGGCGACGAGCGCGCTCGTGATCTCCGCAGGCGCCGCCGCCGTGATGAACGTGCCCTGGCCGATGCGGTTGCCGCCAACCAGGTGGAGGAGCCCGAGCCCGAGCAGCGGCTGCGTCGTCCACTGCACTGCCAGGGCCGCCACCAGCACCTTCGGTCGGCGGAGGACCGGCGTGAGCTCGCCGACGGGGATGGTCATCGCCACCCCCAGCACCTGGCCGGCCAGCATCGCCGGGACCTCCGGCCGCAACGTGCGCGCCGCGCCGGGGAAGGCGATCCCCAGACCGCCGACCAGCACGACCAGCGGGACGAGCACCTCGTGCAGCGCCGGGGCTGCGATGGAGGGGCGCCGCGTTCGGCGTCGGGGTGGGGCGCCGTCGGTCATGCGGGCGTGTCGGCCTCCTCGGGCGATCGACCGGGACCCCAGGCTGCCAGACGGGACCCGACGGGCGGGACCGTCAGGTGAGCGCGCCGATCCCGAGCGGGTCCGGCTCGCCGTTCACGTACACGACGGGCTCCCCCTGCCCGGCGGCCCGCCAGTGCCCGGCCGGGTCGCGCAGGAGCGCCGTGCGCTCGGGAATGACGACAACCGGCAGCCCGGCCGGCGCCAGCACGATCGAGCGGTGCAGCTTCTCGCCGGCGGGGTCCTGGCCTCCGTCCTCGGACTGCGGGACCACGGCCAGGCGGTCGACCAGTCCGAGCCCCACGGTGAGGGCGCCGCCCCGCGGGTCCACCATGGGATCGGTGAGCGCCATCGCCCCGGCCCCGGAACCGGCGACGACGGCGCCGCCCTGCCACGCCTCGCGCAGGGCGTCGAAGACCAACGAGTCCTTCAACACCGAGCGAAGGTGCAGCGGCGACCCGCCGCTCAGGTAGACGAAGCGGGCCCGGCGCACCACGTCCGCCGCCCCGGCGTCCTCGGCGTCGGCCCTGCGCAGGACCATCACCGCCTCCACCTCCGCCCCGAGCTGGCCGAACCACTCCGCACCGGCGAGGCACCGCCGCTCGGGGTGCTCGTAGGCCGCCGCCGTGGGCAGGATGACCACCCGCTCGGTCCCTGCAGCCTCGAGCAGCTCTCGATCGAACTCGCAGCCGGGCGTCCACTCCCCGCCGCCCACCAGTGCCAGCACTCCGGGCTCCGTCACCTGCCTGCCCCTGCCCCTTCCGGCCACCCGTGGCCTCTCCGCCGGCGGCCCCTCCGCCCGGGACCCCGCCGGGCGCTGCGCCCGGTTACCTGAGGGTAATCGCGGGGTAGCGTAGGGCGATGGAGCTCCCGCGGGTGGGCATCGTGGGCTCGGGGATCATGGGGGCGGGCATCGCCGAGGTGGCCGCCGCGCACGGGTACGAGGTGGTGGTGCGGGGGCGGAGCCAGTCCTCGGCGGAGGGCGTGCAGGCCACCGTGACCACGTCGCTCGACCGGCAGGTGGCGAAGGGGCGCTGCTCGCCCGACGACCGCGACGCCATCCTGCGGCGGGTCAGCGTCACGACCGACGTCGGCGCGCTGTCGGACGTGGACCTGGTGATCGAGACGGTCGTCGAGGAGCTGGCCGTGAAGCGGCACCTCTTCGTGGAGCTGGACCGGGTGTGCAACGAGCGGGCCCTGTTGGCCACCAACACCTCGACCCTCCCGGTGGTCGAGCTGGCGATGGCCACCGACCGGCCGGCGCAGGTCTGCGGCATCCACTTCTTCAACCCGGCGACGGCCATGCCGCTGGTGGAGGTCGTCCGCCCCATCACCGCGTCCGCAGAGACGGTGGCGGCGGCGTGCGCCTTCGCCGAACAGTGCGGCAAGGAGCCGGTGGTGGTGAAGGACCAGGCCGGGTTCGTGGTGAACGCCCTGCTCTTCCCGTACCTGAACCACGCCGTGCGCCTCTTCGAGCAGGGCGTCGCCACCAAGGAGGGCATCGACACCGCAATGCGCGGCGGGTGCGGGTTCCCCATGGGGCCCTTCGCCCTGCTGGACCTGGTCGGGCTGGACACCTCGGTGGCCATCCTCGACGCCCTCTACGACGAGCACCGCGAGCCGCAGTACGCTGCGGCACCCCTCCTGCGCCGCATGGTCGCGGCCGAGCAGCTGGGGCGCAAGACGGGACACGGGTTCTACCGGTACGGCGAGTGAGCGGGCCGGCCGCAGGCGGAGGAGGAAGCGGGATGGGGCCCGAGAACGGCACCGGCGGCACCGGCGACACCGGCGGCGCCGGCGGCGCCAACGGGCCGGCGCGCCGGCCCTGGCTCATGCGGACGTACTCGGGCCACTCGAACGCCCGCGCCTCCAACGAGCTGTACCGGACCAACCTGGCCAAGGGGCAGACCGGCCTCTCCATCGCCTTCGACCTGCCCACGCAGACCGGGTACGACCCCGACGCCCCCGAGGCGATCGGCGAGGTCGGCAAGGTCGGCGTGCCGGTGGCGCACCTCGGCCACATGCGCGAGCTCATGGCCGGCATCCCCGTCGACCGGATGAACACCTCGATGACGATCAACGCCACCGCGGCCTGGCTGCTCGGGCTGTACGTGGCCCACGCCGAGGAGCACGGCGTCGCCGCCGAGGCCCTGTCGGGCACCACGCAGAACGACATCGTGAAGGAGTACCTGAGCCGCGGGACCTTCATCTTCCCGCCCGGCCCCAGCCTCCGCCTCACGGTGGACACCATCGCCTACACCGTGCGCCACGTCCCCCGGTGGAACCCCGTCAACGTGTGCAGCTACCACCTCCAGGAGGCGGGAGCGACGCCGGTCCAGGAGATCGCCTACGCGCTGGCGACGGCGGTGGGGATCCTGGACGCCGTGCGGGACTCGGGCAAGGTCGACGCGGCGGACATGCCCCAGGTGGTGGGCCGCATCAGCTTCTTCGTCAACTCCGGCGTCCGCTTCATCGAGGAGACGTGCAAGATGCGGGCCTTCTCCGCCATGTGGGAGCGCATCTGCCGCGACCGCTACGGCGTGGAGGACCCGAAGCTCCGCCGGTTCCGCTACGGCGTGCAGGTGAACTCGCTCGGCCTGACCGAGCAGCAGCCGGAGAACAACGTGCCCCGCATCGTGCTCGAGATGCTGGGGGTCACGCTCTCGGCGGACGCCCGCGCCCGGGCAGTCCAGCTGCCGGCCTGGAACGAGGCGCTCGGCCTCCCCCGCCCCTGGGACCAGCAGTGGTCGCTGCGGATCCAGCAGATCCTGGCCTTCGAGTCCGACCTGCTCGAGTACGCCGACATCCTGAACGGCTCCGCCGTGATCGAGGCCAAGACGGCGTCGCTCGTCGAGGAGGCCTCGGCGGAGCTCGACGACGTGCTGTCGTTGGGAGGCGCCTTCGCCGCCATCGACGAGCTCAAGTCCCGTCTCGTCCGCAGCCAGGCGGCGCGGGTGCGCGAGATCGAGTCGGGGGCGCGCACGGTGGTGGGCGTCAACTGCTTCACCGAGACCGCCCCGTCCCCGCTCACCGCCGCCGCCTCGGAGACGGTGCTGAAGGTCGACCCGGCCGTCCAGCACGAGCTGCGCCGCGACGTCGAGGACTGGCGGTCACGGCGCGACGGGGCGGCGGTGCGGCGGGCGCTCGACCGGCTCCGTGCGGCCGCGGCCGACGAGCGGGAGAACATCATGCCCGCCACCATCGAGCTCGCCCTGGCCGGCGGGACGACCGGCGAGTGGGCCGGCACGCTGCGGTCGGTCTTCGGCGAGTACCGCGCCCCCACCGGGGTGGGGGCGACGGCGGGCGCCGGTGGCCGAGATCGCGCCGGCGCCGCCGCCCGCGTCCGGTCGTTCGTGGAGGAGACGGGCGCGCCGCCCCGCCTCCTCGTGGGAAAGCCCGGCCTGGACGGGCACTCCAACGGCGCCGAGCAGATCGCGGTGGCCGCCCGGGACGCCGGGTTCGAGGTCGTCTACCAGGGCATCCGGCTGACGCCGGCCCAGATCGTCGCCGCCGCCCGCGACGAGGACGCCGACGTGGTCGGGCTCTCCATCCTCTCGGGCTCCCACCTGGAGCTCGTGCCCGAGGTGCTCGAGGGGCTGCGGGCGGCCGGCGTGGACGCGCCGGTGGTGGTCGGCGGGATCATCCCCCCCGAGGACGCGGCCGCGCTGGAGCAGCGGGGCGTGGCGGCCGTCTACACCCCGAAGGACTTCCAGCTCGACGCCATGCTCGGCGACCTCGTGGACCTGGCACGCCGGCGGCGCGAAGGGGTCGGCGCCGCCGGCCGCGGGGCGCAGGGCTAGCCCGCCAGCGAGCGGACGGCGAGCTCCACCGTGTCGTGGAACGCCAGGCCCATGATCGACGCCGCCCTGCGCACGGGGTTGTCCCCGCCGAGCGCCACGGCTGCCCCGCCCTGGGCCAGGACCCGGTCCAGGGCGGCGAAGGCGGCGCTGTCGCAGTAGAGGACGGGGGTGAGGTCGAGCACGAGAGGGCCCGGCGCGCGACGCTCGAGGACCGCCTCCTCGAACTCCGCGGCGTTGGTGGCGTCGATCTCGCCGCCCACGCTGAGCACCCGGACCTCGGGGCCGGACGCCGGTGCCGGCCCCTCCTCCAGGGTGAACTCGGCCTTCACGCCGCGCCCCCCTCGTCCTGGCGGAGCCGGTACCGCATCGTGATCCGCGTCCCCAGGCGGTTCCGGTGCACGGCGACGTCGTCGCTCATGCCGTGGATGAGGGTGAGGCCGCGCCCCCTGCTCGACAGGCGCCTGGTGTCGGCGGAGTCGGCGTCCCAGCGCCCGGCGTCGGTCACGGTGGCCGAGAGCTCCCCCCTGGAGAGGAACACCTCGAGGGTCACGGTCTTGTCGGGGTCGAACCGGTTCCCGTGCTCCACGGCGTTGCTCACCGCCTCGCCGACGCACACCAGCACGGCGTAGGCGGTGTCGACGCCGATGCCGCGGTCGCAGAGCCAGCTCCGGAGCCGGTCCCGGACGGCGGGGATCTCGGGGACCTGCGCCGGGAAGGCGTCCACGAAGCTCGTCGGCGTCGAGCCGCACGGACGCAGGGCCACCAGGACCACGTCGTCCTCGTAGCCGGCGTGGCCGCCGAGGGCGGCGAGGAGGTCGGCGCACACGTCGCCCACCGGCTTGGCCCGCGAGGCCCGGGCGGCCTCCATCAGGCGGCCGAGCCCGGTGTCGATGGACTCGCCCCGTCGCTCGACCAACCCGTCGGTGTAGAGGATGAGCATCGAGCCCGGCTCGAGCGGCGCGACCCCGTGCGTGCCCCCCGGCGAGTGGGACGCGACCGCGAGCGCCGGCCGCCGGCCCTCCTCGAGCAGGCGCACCTCGCCCGAGCCCGTCACGAGGAGCGGATAGGGGTGCCCGGCGCACGCATAGCGGACGGTGCCCTCCTCCGGGTCGGCCGTCACGTAGGCGGCGGTGGTGCACGACGCCCCCGGCACTTGCCGGGCGTAGCCCTCGAGCAGGTCGAGCACCTTGCCCGGCTCGCTCGCAGCCAGCGCGGCCACGGCCAGGGCGCTGCGGAGCTCGCTCATGACCGTGGCGGCGGCCAGGCCGTGGCCGACGACGTCCCCGACCGACAGCCCCACCTTCCCCGAGTCCCCCAGCGCGGTGATCGTGTACCAGTCCCCGCCGACCCGCATGGCGTCGGTCGCCGGGCGGTAGAGCGTGGCGATGGCGGCCGCCACCGGGTGCGCGCCCCAGTCGAGGAGGCGGTCCTGCAGGGCCACGGCAACGCGCCGCTCCCGCTCAGCCCGCTGGATCCGCTCGACGGCGCGCCCCGTGAGCGCCGCAACCGACTCCACCAGGTCCAGCTCCGCCCGGGAGAACCGGCGGGGCTCCGCCCACAGGAGGGTGAGGGTTCCACCAACGGCGCCGCCTGCGACCACGAGCGGCTGGACGATCGCCGCCCGGACGCTCGACGCGGCGGCGGAGACCGCGGCGTCGAAGACGGAGCCGGGCCGGGAGGAGTCCGAGACGACCACCGGCCTGCCCGTCTTGGCCACGGCGGCGATGGCGACCGGCGCGTCCAACGAGATGGTGTGGTACCGCTCCCGCAGCTCGCGGTCGAGCGAGCCCCCGTACGTCATGCGGAGCAGCCCGCTCCCCTCATCGAGGACCCCGACCCCGGCGGCGTCGGCGTCCAGCGACGAGAGGGCCGGGCCGAGCAGGCCGGCGACGATCTCCGCCTCGGTGGTGGCGGCGGACAGGAGGGACCCGAGCTCGACGAGCATGGCGGCGCGGGCCACCTCCTGCTGCTCGCGTTCCCGGCGCTCGCGGTCGCGGCTCGCGACCTTGAGCCGGGCGGCAACACGGTGCAGGAGCTCGGTCGACCGGAACGGCTTGACGAGGTAGTCGTCGGCGCCGGCCTCGAACCCTTCCCCCGTGGCCTCGGGCCCGGCCCGGGCGGAGAGGACCATGACCGGGATCGACTCCAGCCGGGGATCGGCCCGCATGGCCCTGATCAGCGCGAACCCGTCGAGCTTCGGCATCATGACGTCGGCGATGACGAGGTCCGGCTCGACGCGGCGGACGAGGTCCAGCGCCTGCTCCCCGTCGGCGGCGCTGACGGTGCTCCAGCGCGAGCCGATGACCCGCTCGAGGTGGGCCCGCAGGTCGGCGTTGTCGTCGGCGACGAGGACGATCGGCCGCTCCGGACCGTCGGTCAGGGCCTGCGAGGCGAGCGACGCCGCCGGGGCCGCGAGCTGGCCCGCGGGGCGCTCGAGCCACTGCGCCGCCTCGGTCACGTACACGCTGTCTCGCCCCGGGCGCGATGACGGAGCCGCCCCGGCCCCCGCAGCCGGCGCCGCCGGCGCCGCAGCCGGCGCCGCCGGGGAGCGGCCGGGCACCGGGACCGTGACCGTGAAGGTGGTGCCCGCGCCCGGCCGGCTCTCCGCCGTGATCGTCCCGCCGTGCAGCTCGACCAGGTTGCGGACCAGCGCCAGTCCGATCCCGCTCCCCTCCATGCTCCGGCCCTCGATCGTGAACGGCCGGTAGAAGCGCTCGAACACCCGGGGGAGCTCGTCGTCGGGGATCCCCACCCCGGTGTCTCGGACCGAGAGCCGGACCGTCCGGTCCGGTCCCGGTTCGGCCCGCACCGTGATCGAGCCGCGGAACGTGAACTTGAAGGCGTTCGACACGAGGTTGAGGACGATCGTCTCCCACATCTCGGGGTCGACGTGCCCGACGACCTCCCGGCAGTCGAGCACCAGCTCGAGGCCGGCGCGCCGGCAGACGTCGTCGAAGGCCGACGCGATGTCGGCGGTCAGCGCGCCGACGTCGGTCTCGACGAGCTGGGTCGACGCCCGGCCGGCTTCGATCCGGGCGAAGTCGAGGAGGGAGTTGACCAGTCGGAGCAGGCGGCGGCCGTTGCGCTCCACCACCTCGAGCTGGCCCCGGAGCTCGGGGTCGTCGCCGACCAGCGCCAGCGCGTCCTCGACGGGCCCCAACATGAGGGTGAGCGGCGTGCGCAGCTCGTGGCTCACGTTCGTGAGGAAGAGCGTCTTCGCCCGGTCGAGCTCGGCGAGCGACTCCGCCCGCGCCCGTTCGGCCTCGTAGGCGCCGGCACTGGCGATCCCGGCCGCGACCTGGTCGGCCAGGAGCCGGCAGAACCCCTGGTACTGGGGGTCGAGGGGGCGGTCGGGGTTGAGCCCGATGACGACCGTGCCCACCGGCACGACCGAGCCCGGCTCGGCGAGCGGCATCACCAGCGCGTCGTCGGGGCACCGGTCGGGCAGCCGGGCGGCGAGGCCGGGCAGGCGCACCCGCACGTTCTCCACCACCCGTCCGGCCGGGTCGCCGCCGGCCGGTCCTCCCCAGAAGGCGGCGGAGGGCGCCGCCGACTCGAGCAGGGCGGCGACCTGGGGCGTCGCCGCCCGTAGCGACTGCCCCGACACGCCGTCCTCGAGGTACAGGGCCACGAAGGGCAGGTCGGCCGGCTGGTCGGCGCACACGCCGATGGTGGCGGACAGCGTCCCGTCCACGGACTTGGCGTCCACGAGCTCTGCACCGAGGGTGTTGAGCACGCGGAGCCGCCGCTCGCCGAGCACGCGCTCCGTCGTCTCGTGGACGGCGCAGAAGACGCCACCCACCTTCCCTTCGTGCCGGAAGATCGGGCTGTAGGTGAAGGTGAAGTACTTCTCCCACGGCCGGCCACGGTCGACGAGCATGAGCAGCAGGTCGTCCGACCAGGTGGCCACGCCGGTCTCCACCACGCCGGCCAGCATCGGCTCGATGATGTCCCGGATCTCCCACCACACGTCCAGCGCCGGCGTGCCCATGGCCCAGGGATGCTTGTCGGCGAGCATGGGGATGTACCCGTCGTTGTAGACGGTGGTCAGGCCGTCGCCCAGCCAGAGCACCACCGGGAAGCGCGAGGCGAGCGCGACGGCGACGACGGTGCGGAATGCCTCCGGCCATGTGGCGACCGGCCCCAGCTCGTGGTGGTCCCAGTCGAAGGCGGCGAACGTCCGACCCGCCTCACCGCCGAGCGCCACCGCCGCGGCGAGGTCGGGGGGAAGTCGTGTCGCTCCCATTGCAGCTGGGATCATAACCAGGGCCCTCTGCGGCGAGAGCCGGAGCGGGGCTCGGCATCCACGTCATTGCATTCGAAATGTAATTTTGCCCCGGTCCGGGCCAGAGCGACATGGTACGTTGGGCTGCTGCAGGAAGCATCGGATGCCTCCGCTCGCACGCGGACCGGGAGGGGGACAGTGTGATTCGGAACGCGTGGTACGCGCTGGGGTTCTCGAGCGAGCTCGCCACCGGCGCGTTGCAGGGCCACCGGATCGCCGGGCGGCCGCTCGTGGCCTGGCGGACCGAGCCGGGCGAGGTGGTGGCGCTCGACGCCCGCTGCGCCCACAAGCGGTTCCCCCTGTGGGAGGGCCGCCTGCTCGACGGGGACCGGCTCGAGTGCGCGTACCACGGCTTCTGCTACGACCGCACCGGCCGCTGCATCGCCATCCCCGCCCTGAGCGACCGCTCGCAGCGTGTCCCCGAGACGGCGCGCCAGACGGCCTTCCCCGTCAAGGAGCAGGACGGCGTGGTGTGGCTGTGGGCGGGGGGCGACCGCGCCCCCGACCACGACCCGCCGCCGACGCCGGAGATCGCCGCCGAGGGTTGGGAGACCCGCGTCACCGAGCCGATGGAGGTGGCGGCGAGCTACCGGCTCCTGATCGAGAACCTGTTCGACCTCACCCACTTCTACCCGCTGCACAACGGGAACATCGGCAGCCTGGCCGACGCCCAGGTGCCCGTCGAGATCCAGCGCGACCTGTCGGGCCCCGTCCCGGTGCTGCGGACGATCCGGCGGCGGCGTGAGTTCACCCTGCCCCCGATGACCCGCGACCGGTTCGGGCTCGAGGTTGCCGACCAGGTGCAGGTGCACGAGATGGTCGCCCCCAGCCTGTTCCGCGTGCGCGTGGCGGTCGCGCCGCCAGGCCGGCTCGGCACCGGCACAGAGCAGTCGTTCGTCCTCCACCAGACGATCACGCCGGTGGCCGCCGACCGGCACGTCTGGCGCCGGGCGACGTCGTGCCAGGCCGGGTCCCGCTGGGCCGCCGACCCCTCCCGCTCGCTCGTCGACGCCATCGTCGAGGGCGCCCCCACCGTGATCGAGCAGGACCGCTGGGCCATCGAGCGCCAGCAGGAGATGTTCGCCTTCCCCGACGAGGGGTACCGCGAGGTCCACATCAAGACGGACGGAGCGGTCGTGATGGCCCGCAGGATCCTCGACGACATGGAGGCGGCGGAGGCGGCGACGCTCGACGCCTCCTTGCAGTCGCCGTCGCAGACGCGCATGCAGCAGAACCGGCGCGCCGCCGACGTGCGGTGACGCTCAGCCCCCCGTCGGCCCCCGCCGCCCCGGCGCGGTGGGGCTTCTGCCCCCACTGCGAGCGTTGGCGGCTGTCCGACGCCTGGGGCCGGCCGGGCGACCAGCCCCGCTGCCCGGTGTGCGGCACGTCGCCCGACTCGCTCGAGACGTTCCACGGCTCGACGGGGAGCCTCGTGCTGCACCTCGTCCACACCGCCGCGCCAGGGTCGGGTGCCGGGTCGGGTGCCGGGTCAGCCGACCCAGGGCCGGTCGCGGCGGACGGCGACCGGCCGTGACCACCAGCGCCCGCTGAACCGCCACGCCCGGTGGGCGGGGTTGGCGGCATCGTCCGCCCGGGGCGGGGTCGGGCGGGGCCACGCGGCGTCCACCGCCGCAGCCACCAGGGCCACGACTGCCGGGTCGGGCGCCGGCCGGGGGCGCAGGCCGTCGCGCTCGGGCGCGCTCACAGCGGCACGTTGCCGTGCTTGCGATGGGGCAGCTCCTCCCGCTTGGACGCCAGCATGGCCAGGCTCCGGGCGAGGACCTTGCGGGTGTCGGCCGGCGAGATCACGTCGTCGACGTAACCCCGTTCCGCCGCGATGTAGGGCGTGGCGAAGCGCTCGGTGTACTCCTCCACCAGCTCGGCGCGACGGGCGGCCGGATCGGGTGCGGCGGCCAGCTCCCGGCGGTAGAGGATCTCGACCGCCCCCTGGGGGCCCATGACCGCCAGCTCGGCCGAGGGCCAGGCGTAGGCGAGGTCCGCCCCGATCGACTTGGAGTTCATGACGACGTAGGCCCCGCCGTAGGCCTTGCGGGTGATCACCTGGACCCGGGGCACGGTCGCCTCGCAGTAGGCGTACAGGAGCTTGGCGCCGTGGCGGATGATGCCCCCGTACTCCTGGTCGGTGCCCGGCATGAAACCCGGGACGTCCACGAAGGTGACGAGCGGGATGTTGAAGGCGTCGCAGGTACGGACGAAGCGGGCCGCCTTCTCCGAGGAGTCGATGTCCAGCACGCCGGCCAGCACCGCCGGCTGGTTGCCCACGATGCCCACCACCCGGCCGTCGATCCGGGCGAAGCCGCAGGTGATCGACATGGCCCAGTGGGAGTGCACCTCCAGGTACTCCCCGTCGTCGACCACCGCCGTGATCACCCGCTTCATGTCGTACGGCTGGTTGGGCGAGGCGGGCATGAGACCGACCAGCTCCGGCGTCTCCCGCTCCGGGTCGTCGCCCGAGACGGCGAGGGCCGGCTCCTCCAGGTTGTTCGAGGGCAGGAACGAGAGCAGGTAGCGCACCTCGTCCAGGCACGACTTCTCGTCGGCCGACACGAAGGTGGCCACCCCCGACTTGGTGGCGTGGCTCATGGCCCCGCCCAGCTCCTCCAGCGTCACGTCCTCGCCGGTGACCGTCTTCACCACGTCGGGGCCGGTGATGAACATGTGCGAGGTGCCCTGGACCATGAAGACGAAGTCGGTGATGGCCGGCGAGTACACCGCCCCGCCGGCGCACGACCCCATGATCACGCTGACCTGGGGGACCACGCCCGAGGTGGCCACGTTCCGGCGGAAGATGCCGCCGTAGTAGTGGAGCCCGACCACCCCCTCCTGCACCCGGGCCCCGCCGCCGTCGTTGATGCCGATCATGGGCACGCCGATGGAGGCGGCGAGGTCCATCACCTTGTGGATCTTCTCGCCGAACACCTCGCCCAGCGACCCGCCGTTCACGGTCGGGTCCTGGCTGAAGAGGCACACCCGCCGCCCGTCGATCGTGCCGAAGCCGGTGATCACGCCGTCGGTGTAGGGCCGCTCGTCCGCGGAGAGCCCGGGCATCCGGCTGCGGGCCAGCATGTCCAGCTCCTGGAACGATCCCTCGTCGAGCAGGTAGTCGATCCGCTCCCGGGCCGTCATCTTCCCCCGGGAGTGCTGCCGCTCGATCGCCCGCTCGCTGCCGGCGTGCAGGGCACGCTCCTTGCGGGCGGCGAGCTGGGCGAGCCGCTCGTCGATCGTGTGCTCCATGGACGACGAGGCTACCGCCGTCCTCCGGCCCGGCCCCATTCCGCCTACCCGTGGACCGGGGGTGCCGGCGCCTCCTGCACGAGCTCGATCAGGGTGCCGAAGGAGGCGCGGGGGTGCACGAACGCCACCGTGGTCCCACGCGAGCCGGGACGCGGCACCTGGTCGATGACCTCCCCGCCGCCGTCCTTGACCGCCTGGAGGGCGGCGGCGCAGTCGGCCACCCGGTAGCCGACGTGATGCAGGCCTTCGCCGCGACGCTCCAGGTAGCGGGCCACCGGGGAGTCGTCACGGGTCGGGGTCACGAGCTGGACGTACGAGTCGGCGACCTGCACGAGCGCCTCCTCGACGCCGTCGCGCTCCACCACCTCGCGGTGGGTGACCGTGGCGCCCAGGGTCTCGGCGTACCAGGCCACGGCGGCGTCCAGGTCGCGCACCGCGATGGCGACGTGGTCGATCTCGGTGAGGAGCGGTGTCATCCGTCGTGGCGCCGGAAGAGCGTGATGCGGTCCTCGCCCACCCGCTCCCGCAGCTCGGGGTCGTCGATCCCGAGCCCCTCTGCGGGGGCCAGGCAGCGGACGCCGATCTTCCCTTCGTGGCGGTTGTGCTGCACCTCGTACGCCGCCTCGCCCACGTCGGTCAGGTCGAAGACGGCCGAGAGCGGGGGGAGGACCTGCCCCTCGCACATCTGGCGGTTGGCGTCCCAGGCCTCGCGGTAGTTGGCGAAGTGCGAGCCCTTGATGGTCTTGAGCCGCATCCACAGGTGCCGGTTGTCGTACTCGATCATGTAGCCCGACGTGGCGGCGCACGTCACGATGGTCCCCGCCCGCTTGCACACGAAGACCGAGGCGCCCATGGTCTGGCGGCCCGGGTGCTCGAAGACGATGTCGGGGTCCTCGCCCACGAGGGCGCGGATGTCCTTCCCCAGCCGGCGCCACTCGGACTCGTCCTGGGTGTGGGCGTCCTTCCAGAACCGGTAGCCGGCCGCCGACCGGTCGATGACGGCCTCGACGCCGAGGTCGTGGAGCAGGTCGGCCTTCTCCGGCGACGACACGACGCCGATCGGGATCCCGCCGGCGTTCAGCACGTACTGGACGGCGAAGCTCCCCAGGCCGCCGCTCGCGCCCCACACCAGCACCCGGTCACCCTGGGTGACCGGGGCGCCGTTGCGCGACACCAGCATGCGGTAGGCGGTCGAGTTGCACAGGGCGTTGACCGCCGCCTCCTCCCACGAGAGGTGGGTCGGCTTGGGCATGAGCTGGTTCGCCTTGACCACCGTGATGTCGGCCAGCCCGCCGAAATTGGTCTCGAAGCCCCAGATCCGCTGGTTGAGGGCGAGCATCGAGTCGTCGTGGGCGGTCGGGTCCTGGTCGTCCACGTAGTTGCAGTGCACCGTCACCTTGTCACCGGGCTTCCAGTTGCGCACCAGCGAGCCGGTGCGCAGCACCACGCCCGACGCGTCGGACCCGACGACGTGGTAGTCGAGGACGTGGCGGGCTCCCCACTCGCTCTCCTTGCCGAGCCGGTCGAGGAACCCGAACGTCGCCAGGGGCTCGAAGATCGACGTCCACACCGTGTTGAAGTTGATGGCCGAGGCCATCACCGCCACGTACGCCTCGTCCGGCGCCAGCGCCGGCAGCGCGACCTCGCCCACGTGGAGCGACTTGCGGGGGTCCTTCTCGTCGGAGGGGAGCCCGTCGAACATCCCGACCTCGTCCCGGCGCACGAAGGCGGCGCGGTACGACTCGGGCATGGGCAGCCCGGCGAGCTCCTCGCCGCCGGCGCCTTCGACCACGGCCTGGAGGATCGCACTCATTTCCGCGACCATAGCCAACCTCGTAAACTGGGGAACCAGCCGGTAACTTCCAGCCTCTCTTCCCCGTGCAGGCTGGTGACGAACACCGGATCCCACCGGAGGTCAGCCATGCCCGGATCGGTCATCGTCGCAGGCGCACGGACGCCCATCGGAAAGCTCTCCGGGGCGCTCGCCTCGTTCCCCGCCGTCGACCTCGGCGGGTTCGCCATCAAGGCGGCGCTGGAGCGCGCCGGGGTGGCCCCCGACCAGGTCGACTACGTCGTGATGGGCCAGGTGCTGCTGGCCGGCCAGGGCCAGATCCCGGCCCGCCAGGCCGCGGCCCGGGCCGGCGTCCCGCTCTCGGTCCCCGCCACGACGGTGAACAAGGTCTGCCTCTCCGGCCTCAACGCCATCTACCTGGCCGACCAGATGATCGCCGCCGGCGACGCCGAGGTGGTGGTGGCGGGAGGCATGGAGTCCATGACCCGGGCGCCGTACCTGCTGCCGGGGGCGCGCGAGGGGTTCCGCCTGGGAGACGCCACGCTCGTCGACTCGATGATGTACGACGGTCTCACCTGCTCCTTCGACCACTGCGCCATGGGGCTCGCCACCGAGCGGTACGCCGCCGGGGCCGTCACCCGGGAGCGTCAGGACGCCTTTGCCGCCGCCTCCCACGAGCGGGCCGCGGCGGCGGCAAAGGACGGGCGCCTGGCCGAGGAGATCGTCCCGGTGCAGGTGCCGCAGCGCAAGGGCGACCCCATCGTGGTCGACACCGACGAGGGCGTGCGGCCCGGGACCACCGTCGAGTCGCTGGCCGCCCTGCGCCCGGCGTTCGACAAGGAAGGCACGATCACGGCGGGCAACGCCTCCCAGATCTCCGACGGCGCCGCCGCCGTGGTGGTCATGTCCCGGGCGCGGGCCGACGCCCTCGGGGTCGCCCCCCTGGGGGAGCTCGTCTCCTACGGCCAGGTCGCCGGGCCCGACACCTCGCTCCTCTCCCAGCCGTCCCGGGCGATCACCCGGGCTCTGGAGAAGGCCAAGCTCTCGGTGCCCGACGTGGAGGTCTTCGAGATCAACGAGGCCTTCGCCGCCGTGGGGCTGGTGTCGGCCGAGGAGCTGGGCCTCGACGAGGACCGGCTGAACGTGAACGGCGGGGCCATCGCCCTCGGCCACCCCATCGGCATGTCCGGCACCCGGTTGGCCATCACGGCCCTCTACGAGCTCCGTCGCCGGGGTGGCGGGGTGGCAGCCGTCGGCCTGTGCGGCGGCGGCGGCCAGGGCGACGCGGCCATCCTCCGCACGCTGGGCTGACCGCCAGCGGGTGATCCGGCGCCGGCCGTCCGGCGTGTGATACTTCGCTATGAGCGACGCCCGTCCCGTCCTGGTGGTCAACTTCGGAGCGCAGTACGCGCAGTTGATCGCCCGCCGCGTGCGCGAGGCCCGCGTCTACTCGGAGATCGTCCCCCACTCCACGCCGACGGCCGAGCTCCTGGCTCGCAAGCCCGCCGCCATCATCCTTTCCGGTGGCCCGGCCAGCATCTATGCCCCCGGGGCGCCGGCGGTCGACCCGGCCCTGCTCACGGCGGGGGTGCCGGTCCTCGGGATCTGCTACGGCTTCCACGCGATGGCGGCGGCACTCGGCGGCTCCGTCCAACCCACCGACGGCCGGGAGTACGGCCGGACCCGGGTGACCGTGGACCCGACGGCGACCCTCTTCGCCGGCCAGCCGGCCTCGCAGGAGGTCTGGATGTCCCACGGCGACGCCGTCGTGGGCGTGCCCGAAGGCTTCACGCCGACCGCGTCCTCCGACCGGTCGCCCATCGCCGCCTTCGAGGCCGACGGCGGGACCGTGTGCGGGGTGCAATGGCATCCCGAGGTCCACCACACCGCCCACGGCCAGGAGGTGCTCGAGCGGTTCCTCCACCGGGCCGCCGGCATCCCGCCCACCTGGACGACCGCCAACGTGCTGGAGACCGCGGTCGACGCCGTGCAGGAGGCCATCGGCGACGGGCGGGCGATCTGCGGCCTCTCCGGAGGCGTGGACTCGGCGGTGGCCGCGGCCCTGGTGCAACGCGCCATCGGTGACCGCCTCACCTGCGTGTTCGTGGACCACGGCCTCCTTCGCCTGGGCGAGCGCGAGCAGGTCGTGCGGGACGTGGTGGCCACCACCGGCATCCGGCTGAAGACCGTGGACGCAGAGCGCCAGTTCCTCGACGCCCTGGCCGGCGTCGTCGACCCCGAGGACAAGCGCAAGGTCATCGGCCGGGAGTTCATCCGGACCTTCGAGGCGGCGGCGCTCGAGGTCGCGGCCGAGGGAGGCGGCCCCGAGCACCTGGTGCAGGGGACGCTCTACCCCGACGTGGTCGAGTCCGGCGACGGTGCGGGGGGCTCCACCATCAAGTCCCACCACAACGTGGGCGGGCTGCCCGAGGACCTCGGCTTCTCGCTGGTGGAGCCGCTGCGCAACCTGTTCAAGGACGAGGTCCGGGCCCTCGGCCTCGAGCTCGGGCTCCCCGAGACGATCGTCTGGCGCCACCCCTTCCCCGGGCCGGGCCTGGCCGTGCGCATCGTGGGCGAGGTGACCAAGGAGCGGCTGGAGATCCTGCGCCAGGCCGACGCCATCGCCCGCGACGAGCTCAGCGCCGCCGGCCTGGAGCGGGCGGTCTGGCAGTTCCCCGTCGTCCTCCTGGCCGAGGTGCGCTCGGTGGGCGTGCAGGGCGACTTCCGCACGTACGGCCATCCCGTCGTCCTGCGCCCGGTCACGAGCGAGGACGCCATGACCGCCGACTGGGCCCGCCTGCCCTTCGACGTCCTCGAGCGGATCTCCACCCGGATCACCAACGAGGTGCCGGCGGTGAACCGGGTCGTCCTCGACGTCACCAGCAAGCCGCCCGGCACCATCGAGTGGGAGTGACGGCACCGACGGCCTGGGCCTGAGCGCGCCGCCGCCGCCGGCGGCCCCGGTGGCCCGGTGGAGGCGTTTCCGCGGAGACGCCGTCCTGGGGTCCGCCGCCGTCACAGCCCCCTCGTAGCATCGAACGCATGTTCGATGCATCCGATGTTCCTTCGTTCTCGGCGGGCCGTGGACCTGGGGCCGTCCCCGATGGCGTTCCCGCGGGAACGCCCCGGTGCCCGGAGCCGGATCCCGGAGCCCTCTCCGATGAGGCGCTCGAGGCGGCCCTGTGCTCCCACGCCTCGCACATCGCCGCCGCCGAGTGCCGGTTCGTCTGCATGGTCGCCGAGGTCGACCGCCGGAGGCTCTGGGCCGACCAGGGCGCCCGCACCTGCGCCCACTGGCTCTCGTGGCGTTGCGGCC
Source organism: Actinomycetes bacterium (assembly GCA_021791845.1). GTDB lineage: Bacteria > Actinomycetota > Acidimicrobiia > Acidimicrobiales > RAAP-2 > JAJYVT01. Next base: position 17,450 of record JAJYVT010000036.1, read on the forward strand.
TGAGCGCCGGGGTGGCGAGGGAGCACCTGCGGGTCGGACGGGCGCTCGGCGACCTCCCGAGGACGAGGGACGCCTTCGCCCGCGGCGAGATCTCCTACTCCAAGGTGCGCGCCGTGACCCGGATCGCCACGCCGGCGATGGAGGCCCAGCTCCTCGAGATGGCGGTGCTGGCCACCGCGTCCCAGATCGAGACGATCGTCTCCGCCTTCCGCCGGGCGAGCGCCGACGAGGGCGCCGCCGCGCTGGAGCGCCACCGGGACCGCTTCCTCCACACCCACACCGCGGACGACGGCTCGGTGTGGATCAGGGCCCGCCTCTCGCCCGAGGACGGCGCGACCGTGCTTGCGGCGATCGAGTCGACCCGCCACGAGCTCGAGGAGGAGGACGCCGAGGAGACCCCCGAGCCCGATCCGGCCGAGGGACGCTTTGCCGCCACCTGCGCCGACGCCTTGGTGGCCATCTGCGAGGGCCACCTCTCGGCCGGCTCGCGACGGGGGTTCGTCGCCGGTCCGCGCGCCTCGGTCGTGGTCCACGTGGACCGCCAGGTCCTGGAGGACCCGGGTGCGGAGGGCTGCGCCCACGTCGAAGGCGTCGGCGTCGTCTCGGCCCACACCGTCCAGCGGCTCGTGTGCGACGCCTCGGTGTCGAGGGTGGCCTTCCGTCCCGACGGCACCGCCGTGCCCGAGGGGCGCACCCGCCAGGTCCCCGACTCCCTGCGCCGGGCGGTGCGGACCAGAGACGGCGGATGCCGGTGGCCGGGATGCGAGCGGCGCCGCTACGTGGACGTCCACCACGTGGTGTTCGTCTCCCGTGGCGGCCGGACCCGGCTCACAAACCTGACCACCCTGTGCCGGGCCCACCACCGCCTCGTCCACGAGGGCGGCTACAACCTGGCGATGGACCGCCACGCCCGAGTCACGGTCACGGCACCCGACGGGGCGGTGCTCCCGTACCGCAGCTCGCTGCCCGGCGGCACCTCGCCGGGCCGCCTGGCCCAGCTCCACGCCGAGGAGGGCCTCTCCCCCGCCCCGATGCCGTCGGCCGACGGCGGTCGCTACGACCTCGGGCTCACCCTGCAGGTCCTCTGGCAGGCGTCGGAGCGGGAACCCCCCGACAGCGATCAGTAGGGCGGCGCGAAGAAGCCGGCCAGCACGGCCGTGCCTTCGGCAGCGTCGGTCCAGCGGGCGGCGTCCAACCGGAAGACCGCCAATGCGCACGTCGGGAACCGGCCCAGTCGCGCCCGGTCCGGGTCGTCCTCTGCCAGGAGACCGAGCGCCAGGACGTGCGTCGCCGGGTTGTGACCGACCACCATGAGCGAGCGCACGGCGTCGTCCGCCGTGCGGATCTCGTCCAGGACACCTTCGGGGCTGGCGTAGTACAAGCTCCGGCGGCGGTCGACGTCGACGCCGAGCCCGCCCGCGACCCCGGCCGCCGTCTCGGTGGTTCGTGCGGCAGTGGAGCAGAGGATGGCGCCGGGGAGGGCGACGCCCTCGAGCCCGAGCGCGGGAAGGCGAGCGCCGAGGGCGGCCGCGTCCCGGCGGCCCCGGGGCGTGAGCACCCGATCGTGGTCGGTGCCGCCGGGAGCCGGGTCGGCCGCCTTGGCGTGTCGCAGCAGCCACAGCGACCGTGGTCCCGGCGGACGGTCTCCGGTCACGGCAGGACGGTCACGGCAGGACGGCGCGGCGACCTTCGATCGCCCGGCCCAAGGTGAGCTCGTCGGCGTACTCCAGGTCGCCGCCAACCGGCAGTCCGCTGGCGATACGGGTCACGGTGATGCCGAGGGGCGTGAGGACGCGGGCGAGGTACATGGCGGTGGCCTCGCCCTCGAGGTTGGGGTTGGTGCAGAGGATGGCCTCGGTGATGTGCTCCGCGTCCACCCGGGCCAGGAGCTCCCTCACCCGCAGCTGGTCCGGCCCGACGCCCTCCAGCGGGTTCAGCGCGCCCTGCAGGACGTGGTAGCGGCCCCGGAATTGCTGGGTGCGCTCCACCGCCACGATGTCGCGGGGGTCCTCCACCACGCACACCACGTGCGCTTCCCGGCGGACGTCGGCGCACACCTCGCACAGCCCCCCCACCTCGGCCACGTTGAAGCAGCGCTCGCAGAGCGTGGTCCGGTCCTTCACGGCCACGATGGCGTCCGCCAGCCGCCGGGCATCCTCGGCCGGGATCTTCAGGATGTGGAAGGCCATCCGCTGGGCCGACTTCGGCCCGATGCCCGGCAGCCGGCCCAGCTCGTCGATCAGCGCCCGGAGCGAGCCCGTGTACATCTAGCCAACCTCCTCGGCGCCTGGGAACGCCTGGAGGAGGCGGGCTTGGGCTGCGTCCTCGGCAGAGCCAGACGGCTGGTTTGGGTCGATCTCGTCGTCGGGGTCGAGCCCGTCGTCGAGGTCTGGCTCCGGCGCCACGTCGGGGTCGGGGGCGTCAGGGCGGCCAGTGGTGCGGGCGCCGTCCGGGCGCGGCTCGGGTGCACCGGGCGCCCGGGCGGCCGACGCGTCGTCGACGGTGAGCCGGAGGGCGATGGGGGTGCCGAAGTGCGACGAGAGCGCCTGCTCCACCACGGCGCGCCGTTCCTCGGCCGCGTCCCGGTGCGCGGCGTTCGGGAGGGCGAAGACAGCCGAGGACCCCTCCACCCCCATGAACCGGCCCGGACTGAAGAGGGCCTTGGCCCGGCCCGGAAGAGCGCGCAGCACGTGGTCGCCCCACGCCTCCACCAACGTGTCCCGGTCCGGCGGCGTCAGGTCGGCCGTCGCCGGCGGGGGCGGCTCCGGGGGCTCCGGGGGTTCCGGGGGTTCCGGGGGCTCGAGGGGCTCGACCTCGTGCGCCGGCGGCCGGGGCTGGGGCGGCGACGCATCGGGACGGGCCGCGGCAGGCGGGCGGCGCAGGGCGCCCAGCCCGGGCCGCTCCCCGATGGGGACCGTCAGTGTCGCCCCTCGGGCCGGTGGGGTCGGCGGCGAAGGCGCCGGCCGCCCCTGCTCGAGACGGCTCACCCGGTCGAGCAGCGCGTCGACGGTCTCGTCCAGCTCCGGGTGTGCCAGCCGGGCCAAGGTCACCTCGAGCACGGCCCGGGGGTCGGGAGCCTCACGCATGTCGACCTGGGCGCTGCCGAGGTGCTCGATGGCCCGGACGACCCGAGGCAGGCCCATCCGGGCCGCCCGCTCCCCCAGCCGGTCTCGCTCCGCCCCGACGGCGGCGCACAGCTCGGGGGCGAGGGCGGCGAGGAAGGTCTGGCGGAGCTCGTCGACCAGCTCGGTCGCCAGCTGCTGGGGGCCCCACCCCGCATCGCCGAGGGCCGCCACCGCTACCAGGGCACCCCGGGCGTCCGAGTCGGCGACCGCCTCGACGAGGGCGTCCACGCTGGGTCGCAGTGCATCGGCCGACCCCGAGGCGACGACCTGGTCCACCGCGCTCAGCGCGTCGCGGGCGGACCCGCGGGCCTTGCGCACGGCCACCGACAGGTCGGCCTCGTCCAGCGACAGGCCGGCGGCGGCGCTCACGTCGCGGAGCAGCCCGGTGAGGGTCTCGGGTCCGAGCAGGCCCAGCTCGAAGTGCTGCGTCCGGCTCCGGATGGTCGGGGGCACCTTCTGGGGGTCGGTCGTTGCGAGCACGAAGACCACGTGGCTGGGCGGCTCCTCCAGCGTCTTCAAGAGCGCGTTGGCGGCGGCGTTGGAGAGCATGTGGACCTCGTCCACGATGTAGACCTTCCACCGACCGGGCGTGGCCAGGGCGGCATGGGAGATGAGGTCCCGCATGGCATCCACGCCGTTGTTCGACGCCGCGTCGAGCTCGTGGACGTCCATCGAGGCGCCCTGGGCGATCGCCACGCAGGAGGCGCAGGTCCCGCACGGCTCGCCGTCGACCGGGTCGGCGCAGTTGAGGGCCCGGGCCAGGATGCGGGCGCTGGAGGTCTTGCCGGTGCCGTGCGGTCCGCTGAACAGGTAGGCGTGCGCCACCCGGCCGTCCCTGACCGCCCCCTGGAGCGCCCGCACAACATGGGGCTGGCCGCGGAGGTCGGCGAAGCGCCCCGGGCGGAAGCGGCGGTAGAGGGAGACGAACTGCTCGTCCCCGTCCAGTGCGGTGCCGACCTTGGGGGAGCCGACCTGAGGGGGCACGACGGCACCGGCCTCGGCGCCTGTCGCCATGGGGTCCAGGTCGTCCGCCACGGGCGCCGACTCTACCGGTCACCTCCGCCGCGCCGGCGCTCGGTGCGATGGCCAGGTTGGCTGCGGCACACGGTCTGACCCGCTGAGAGCTGCTGCCTTCCGACCCTGACTCGGTTCACGAGGGACCGTTGCGCAGGACCCGGCCACCGCACCCAACGCCGGCACGGCACCCCCCAACCTAGCGGCCCCACGGAGCTGCGGGGGCGGCCTCCGACCAGGCGAGGACGGTCCGGGAGGCGACTAGCCTGTTTGGGCTGCGTTCCAGGCAGCACCCGGAGGCGTGCGAGAGCGGCCGAATCGGCACGATTGGAAATCGTGTGTGGGGCAACCCACCGTGGGTTCAAATCCCACCGCCTCCGCCAGCGGGGTAGTTACGAAACTCGTCGTACCAGGTGAAGGGCTATGTACGTGGGCTACCGCCCCGAGGTCGCACGCGGTTTGGCCCAACCGTGCACACACCTCCTGAGCTGGAGAAGGGCGGATGGGTGGAGGGACGCTTCCGCTTGCCCCCTTGGCCTGCCCTCCTCGATGCTCGGCTGGGGCTCAAGACTGTTGCCAACGGCGTTGAGCCGACGGACGGCCACGCAGGTCCAACAGGTCGTCCAACTCGTCACTGGCACGGCCCGCGTGGGACAGCCAGCCTCTTACCTCGGCGGCTGCCTCGTCACCGACCTGCTGGATGCTGAGTCGACGAGCCGATGCCTCGGCCTGCAACGTGGTATGGGGCCGATGCATGCTGCTCGCATCCAGGGTCGGGGCGGGGAGCAGGATCACCCCACCCGCCCCCCGAGCTTCGGGCCGCTGCGCGAGCCGCTTCTTCACCTCGGGGAGGTAGGCGAGCAGTTGCCCCCACTCTTGGATCGGGTCGTCGACCCGCCGGCGCCACGTGACGACGCTGAAGCCCACCAACCGGGATAGCACCCACATCTCGACGACCTGATCGACTTGGGCTTTGTCGCGGGTGACGAGGGCGTCGAAGCCGTCCCGGGTTGCATGGGCGTAGATGAGCCAGTCTGGCGTCCTGGCGCGAGCGAGGTCACGGTAGGAGTCGCCGAAGTGAACGACCTCGATCGATCGGTCGACCTCCTCGACCCTGAACCCCGGCGGCTTGGGGAATCCCTGGTCGAGGAGAAGCCGGAACCTATGCGGCGCTGGGGACGGCTTCCCGGAGCCGGGCTTCGAGGCCATAGGCGTCCTCCACCGCCTCGACGTCCAGTTCGGGGTAGAGCGCGACGATGTCTTCACTCGACAGGTCCCGCTCGGTGCGCAGCGTGTAGACGGTGGCCGTCGGAATGCGGGTGTCGTCTAGGCAGGGGTCGCCCGCCATGACCGATGGCGCGATGAAGCTGTGCTTGCTGGGTCGCACGAGGTCCGGTGCCCAGAGCCGGTAACGAGAGGGGCCGAGCTCCCGGATCGGTTCGGCGATGTCAAAGTGGGCGAACAGCGCCTCGAGGCGATCGAACGGCAGCAGGCTCTCCCCGCTGATGCGGTCGACTCGCTCGCCTGCGGCGATCAGAGCGCGGCTGCTGGCGTACAGGTACCGCACTGGTTCGCCGGCCTCGATCTCGGCTCGCACGCGTGCAACCTGGTCTGCGGCGACCGAGCGCTCCATGCCCCGCTGCCGGAGCCACGCGAGGAGCCGCAGGAAGACCAGGTCGCGATAGGACCAACCGGTCGGCGACGGGACGTCGTAGTCAGGGACGTAGATACCGTGGCTCCGCCAGTCGTAGAGGGTGCTCTGGGGGATTCCCGACAGCTGAGAGGTGCGCTGGGCTCCGTAGCGGCCTCGCGGCCGGCGAAGCTCGGAGAGCAGGCGCTCTCCGTCTCCGTCCGGCCCTTTCGCCATCGTCACGATCTCATCCCACCCTTATGCGACCCCGACGACAAGGCAGTCACGAGGCTCTCACCTGCCTCAACGTATCGCAGCGATGCTACTGGCACCGCTACCTGATCACCGGTATCTCCGGCGACGCCGATGCCGGTCGAATCATCCGGCCTTGCCCCAGCGCTTGCAAGAGTGAGCACCAACGCCATGTCGAATGCGAAGACCGAACCCTGATCCGGCGATAGGCAGCAGTCTCGACCCGACAACGCGCCGCAGATTGGGGGCGAGTGGTTGGGGGCATCTCTGGCCGGCGCGCGGATGGCAGGATCTATGCGATGCAGCCAGGATCCGACGGACCTCGGGTTTTCCATGCACTGATGGGCGACGCTCTCGAAACGAGGCCGTCGGCGTACGGCGGTGTTGGGCGAGTCTTCACCGGAGAGGGGTTGGAGCTCGTATGGGTGCGAAAGGAGGCAGAGGAGATCGACCCAGGCTGGTTCTCACAGAGTGCGGTCGATCTTCTCGTTGTCCTCCAGGGCGGACTGAGATGCGAATTCGAAGACGCCGCGTTCTCGGCGAGGGACCTCATCCCAGGGGATATCCTCGTCCTTCCAGCAAATACGAGGTGTAGAGCGTACCGGTGGCCGCGAGACCAACCCGAAGCGACGATCTTCGTGGCTGCGTACCCTGCGCCATAGCGTCTCCCTCAATGTGTAGCGGAGGCTATGCGCGACCCGGCGGTCGGGGGCACCCGGGTGAGCTTGTGCGGTGGAGTTCTGGGAGACCCTGTTGAACGTTCTGGGACGGTCAGCTGTCGCGGTCAGCTGGCGTGGCGACGGATGTACTCCTCGAAGGCTTCTCGGCTTACGTCGGCGAGGCGGCGACCTTGTGCGGTGGCGATCTCTTCGAGGGCTGCGCGGGTGGTCGGGCTGACACGCACAGTCAGGCTCGGGGTGTGCGCCTCCTCGCCGGTGACCGAAGGCCGACCGCGGCGACGAGCCAGGGCTCGTTCGGCGAGCGCGGCTGCTCGGTCGTCGGTGAGCCGGCTGCCGTCTGGCAGACGCACGTCCTTCTGCTCGAGGTCGACGTCGGGTCCGATCGGTCCCGGGGTGGTCTTCTTGCGCGGGGTCATAGCTTGTTCCTCCGATAGCGCGTCGGCATGACGTGGATGACCAGGATGCAGTCGGGTCGGTCGAGGGCGACGATCTCCAGTTCACGACCGCGTTCGTCTTGCCCGACCCAGGTCAGCAGATCGGCTCCGGACTCTTCGTCCTGGGTCACCTCGGCCGAGACGGTCGCGATGACGTGCCGGGCGCTGGCTCGCCCCACGCGATGCTTTCGGCTGGCACGGGTGAACCGGAGCGGCTTCACCTGGTGATCCTGACACGGTAGCCAGATTTCTGCAAGACACAATAAGTCTTGCGCGTTGGTTCACGGGGCGACCGCACTGATTCCCTCACACCGTGCCAGGCTCATACGGGGCGGCGACCGGGCGCCGCAGCATCGGCGCCAGCCTCACCCCCCGCTGACGAAGGCGACCACGACGTAGGCGGCGTGCCGGTCGAGTCCCTGGCGACGGTGGTCGTACACCGTCGTCGTCCGAGGATCGGCATGACGGGCGGCGAGCTGGACGTCACGGAGGGGCACCCCGGCGTCGAGGGCGGCCATGATGAAGGCAGCCTGGAGCATGTGCGGGTGGACGTGACCGAGTCCAGCCCGCCGTCCGATCGAGCGCACCCAGCGGTGGGCGGTCCTGCGATCCAGGCGCTCGCCCGAGGCACGGCGGAGGATCGGCCCTTGCGTCCGCTCGCCCACGGCCAGGTCGATCATCCGGGCGGTTCGCGGAACGAGGGGGATGAGCGCGGGCTTGGAGCCCTTGCCCATGATCCGAAGAGTCCGGTGGCCACGGTCGAAGCCCAGGTCCTCGATGTTCGAGCCGCAGGCCTCGCTCACCCGCAGTCCGTTGAAGCTGAGCAGGACGGCGAGGGCCCCATGGGCGTGGTCGAAGTGCTCGGCGGCGAAGAGGAACCGTCCGAGCTCGGAGCGGTCGAGCCCCCGGCCTTCTGGACGGTGGACGGTAGGACGGCGGACATACTGGGCCGGGTTCGAGGCGATCCGTCCGTCGATGTGGGCGAAGCGATAGAAGCCGCAGACCGTGGAGAGCCGCCGGTCGATCGTCGCCGCAGCCAGCCCCCGGGACTCCAACGCCGAGCGGAACAGCTCGATGTGCGGGCGGGTGGCGCAGAGCACCTCGAGCCCAACGTCGGCTGCCCACTCGAAGAAGGACCGCAAGTCGTAGCGGTAGGCCTCGAGCGTTCGTCCCGAGTAGCGCGCCAAGAACGCCGCGGCGGCGACTTCGGCCTGGTTGAGGGCGTCCGGACCGGCAAGCTCGACGGCGACGCTGATCGTCTCGGTGGTGGACATGGCATACCTCCCTTGTCTATGGGAGGCCCAGCCAACTTCAGCGGGACCACCTTGTCCTCGGGCCGGCGGTATGGGGCGTTCGGGGTCAGGGTTCTATCCTCAGGCCATGCCTGCGGAGTTCGAGGTGATCTGCGAGGTGGAGCCCGCCACCCGTTCGGACCTCATGCACGTCCGGCATCAAATCGGTGTCCTCAGCAAGGTGGCTACGGCATTCCTGATCCCCGACAACCACCTGGGGCGAGCCACCGTGTCCAGCGTGGCGGTCGCCCACGAGGTCGCTCGGATGGGTGGGCGGGCGATCGCTTGCTTGAACGCCCGAGACCGCAACCTCCTCGGGTTCCGTCGGGACCTGCTCACGGCAGCCGCTTACGGGGTCGACGACTTCCTCTTCGTCTACGGAGACCGCCCAGCGTCCGGAACACGGAATGGCGACCTGACCGTCCGTGCGATGTTGCGCGAAGCTCGGTCGTTCCCCGTCGGGCCGAGTGGGACGACGGGAGGCTTCCGGCTCGGGGTCACCTCGGGCTTGGCGCCGCTGCCGGCGTGGAAGCGCGACGCGGACGCCCTGTTCGTCCAGGTTGGCTTCTCGGTCCCAACGCTCCTCGAGTGGCGCACGTCACTGGAGTTTCGAGGTTCCGTGTTCGCCGGGGTCATGGTGGTCCCCAGCGCGGCGATGGCTCGGAAGCTGTCTGCCGAGGTGCCCCAGCTCCAGGTGCCCGAGCGTGTGGTCGCTCTCATCGAGCGAGACCCGGATGCCGGCGTCGAGTTGGCCTGCTCACTGATTGCCGAGATCCGCGCGTCGGGTCTTTTCGATGGCGTCCATCTGATCCCTGTGAGTCGCTACCGAGAAGTCGCCGCCCGACTCGAACGCGACGTTTGAACCGTCACCTCGCAGCCGGCGGTCGGGGCGAGGGTTGGAGTCGCGACCAGATGGCGATAGGAGGCACCGCCGTGCGACCGGCCGCAGAACCTCGACGGTCGTCTCGACCCCAAGCCGGTTCACGGTCTCACGACCGTCGAGTGCGCCTCGAGCCAGATCGGAACGGCTAAGCCTCATTCCTGCGGAGCATCTACTGCCAGGGGGTCCGGCGCCTCGGGCGCACCACCACAGCGCCGCCATGGGCCTCGCCGGAAAGCTTGATCATGAGGCGTACGGGTTCCTTGGGGCCGCGCCGTGGACGCACACTGACCCGTCCCCCACGCGCCGTCAGCTCATCGACGTCCACCTCGATGCCGGGACCCGTCACCAGGACGAGCCGCCCGCCCCGGAGCACGACCTGAATATCCAGCGTCGGGTTGGTGATCGCTGCCTCGGTGAAATCGAGCTTCACCGACCCACCGCTGCCGACTATCTCCATCCGCCGGGGAACGATCCACTGGTCGTGTCGCTTGACGCTCCCACCTCGAAAGTCGAGCCGGACGACCTCCTTCGCAAGTGCCGGCCCACCCGCCTCGGGCAGGTCAGCCGTGAGCGCCGCCAACTCTCCACTGGTGCGAGCCGTGAGCGCCGCTTCCAGGCGCTCATCGAGTTCGAGGTGCGTGAGTCGTCCATCGCCAGCCGCGACACGGAGGACCTCGGCGACCCGCTCTCTCTCTTCATGGGATGCCCGATGCTCGGGGTTCACCCGAGCAACCGGGAGCTCCTCGTTCGTCATGACTACATCCTGCACGACGCACGCCCCCTATCGCCCTACCCACTTGTCCCGACAACTCGCCGGCTCCGTGTCACCGAAGTGCCGATCATGGGCAAGCAACGATCGCGAGCACCCGGCTCGCGCGGCACTGCCCGAGGGACGTCGGCCAGAGTGACGTTGAGGGCGCGCAGTTGATCGGCACCTGACCCGGCGAGCAACCACAACGGCTTTGGTACGGCGCGTAGGTCCATGGCGCACGACCGTCGCAACCTTCATTCGGACTTCGGACGGGGGAGGAGTGTGGCTCGCTGGAGCCCGAAGGGCAGGATCGAAGGTCCGAGCTCCAAGGCGAGCTCCATCAGTTCGGTCAGATGGAGCGGGATCTGACCGTTGAGCTTGCGGCGGAAGTAGTCCTCTCGCCATGGTGCCCCGACTCTTCGGGCGAGCCGCCACGGACGGCGAGGGCGACGCGGTGCTGGAGGTAGGCGACTGCCACCTTCGACTCGTCGGCTTTGGTGACCCCTCGCCACTCGGCGTCGCGGCGCTTGCCGAACTCCTTCGGGACGACGAGGAACGAGCACGGCCGGTAGCCAGCGGGCATTGAGGAAGTCTCGCGTCGCGGTGTGGAGCGCGACAAAGTCGCGAAATCTGCGACTGACAGCGGACCTGGACTTCGCACGGTGCCTGCCGTGACCAAGCGGGACGTGACCATCAAGGAGCGCCTCGAGCGGTTCACCCCTCGCGCACTCAACGCCCGGAGCTGGGCGAATGCCCGCGATGCGGGAGTGGTTGCCGTCCTTGCCAGCAGCCCGAGCAACGAGACGCGGGCCGTCTGCCTCGTCTCCCGGCTCTGCGCCTTCCTCGCCTGGCACCCGTCCTGGGCGGGCGACGTCGCGCCTGACCTCGCTGCGCTGTTGACCCCAGCGTCGATCGACACCTTCGTGGCGGAGCGCCTTCGGCGTGGTGAGCGCAGAGGCACCGTCGGCGTCTACCGCGCCGACCTGCGGCACATCGCCCGGGCGATCGGGACCATGGCGCCGGTTGCACCGAGCGGCAGGACGCGCACGTGCGCGCCGGGGGTCGCGTTCTGGAGCCTCGTGGCGGACGACGGCCCGTTCACCGCCCTGGTCGCTGCCTACGAGACCAAGGGCGTGCGTTTCGAGGCAAAGAGCTGGGACGGCACCGGCGATCTGTCCTCGGATCTCGCAGTCGTGCACTCCCCCAGCGATCGGGTGACTGCAGGCTCGGACGGTCTCACCACCATTGCGGCCGTGCGGAGTGCCGCAGCGAGGTTGCGAACAGCAGCCGACGCAGAGGTCGCCCGGGCGGTCCCTGCGTCGGCTCCTTCGGGCCGCACGGCGAATGCGCCCCGACCGCCTGCCCGTCGGGTCTCACCCACCAGGGCCGCCCGGGCGGCGCGTGCCGCCTACGCCGCCGCTCAGGCGCGCCAGAACGAGCCCGCCCAGTCCGGGCTGGCAGAGATCCCGCCGCTCGCCGCTGAGCTCGCGGCTGCCGTCGAGACGTGGGGGCCGCGCAAGATCGCCGCCGCGCGCTGGGCGCAGGTGGAAGCGACGACGCGTCTTTTGATCCGCGCGTTCGGACCGCCGAGCCGTACGTGGCTCTCTTCCCAGGCCGGCTACCTCGCTCGCTTTTGCGTGTGGGTGGCGAGCTGCCCCGAGCGAGAGGACCGCGACGCCGACCTGCGCCCCGACGAGGTGCTCGACCTCTCCTTGGTCGAGCGCTTCCTCGCCGACGCCATGGCCGACCAACCCGGGGCCAGCCGCTCGACGGCGCGCTCGGTTCTTCGTCGTGCCGTCCAGAACCTCTCTGCCGCTCCCAAGCCCGAGCGCATCCCCCACGCCCCGGTCCAGGCGCCCTACACCCCTCAAGAGTGCGCAGCGCTCGTGCGCCTGGCACGCAACCAGCCCACCCGCGCCCGCCGGCGGGCGCTCGGAGCGGTCGTGGCCCTGGGGCTCGGGGCGGGGCTCGACGGCACCGAGCAGGGCAAGGTCACCCCTCGCCACATCGTGGAGGTCGACCTGGGCGAGCATGGCCGTGCCCTCGGCGTCAACGTCCCGGGCCCCCGGGCGCGCCTCGTCATCGTGCGCGCCTGCTACGAGGAGCTGTTGCGCGAGGTCCTCGCCATCCACCGGGCCGAGCGGCGCGGCGAGGACCGCCCCCTCTACGGCAACGACCCCAAGCGCCGCAACGTGACCGGCGCCGCCCGCACGCAGGCGGTGACGGCCAACGACCAGGACGTCGAGCTCAGCGCCTCCCGGCTGCGATCGACGTGGCTCGTGGCGGCCATGTCGGCGCCGGTCCCCCTCGGCGCGCTCCTGGGTGCCGCCGGCCTGCGCAGCGCCCGCACCCTCGTCGACCTCGTGCCCTACTGCCCGGCCCCCACATCGACAGACGTCGCGCGCCTGCTGCGAACAGTCGAGGACCAGGGTCCAAGTGCCTGGACGAGGCTCGGGACGGCAGCGCCGTGATCCGGCGCTGCACCCTCGACCGCACGCTCGACGCGGTCCGCCGCACCGGGATCCACCGCGACCTGGAGGCGACGTTGAAGCCGAGTGGCACCGGCCGGCCCCGGCAGCTGAAGGTCGATGTCTTTTTGGGCGCTTCCGGGTTTTGAGTGGGTAAGTGTGTCGAACTGACGTTCGCTAGAACGGTGTAGAGGTCCTCCGCGACGATGGCGAGATGCGTGACACCGAGCTCTACCGCCACCTGTTGGGACTCGTC
>JAJYVT010000037.1 GCA_021791845.1 Actinomycetes bacterium
GCTCGATGTCCTCCCGGTAGCGTGCCAGGCGGGACGGGGGGGCGCCCCTGAAGCGCCGCACCAGGCGCCGGGACAGATCGACCCGCTCCTCGAGCGCCACGATCGCCGCCCACAGCGCCGCTTCGAGTGCGTCCTGCTTGCCGGCCAGGAGCCCGTTGGCCGAGAAGGCGTGGCCCACCCGGCAACGGAAGCGCTCGGTGCCGCGCGCGCGCTCCACCCGCAGCGTGCCACCACATTCGGGGCAGGTGAACGCCGACAGCTCGGCATCGTCCATCTGGCGCCGCTCCTCCCCGTCGAGGGTCTCGAGGGTGTCGAGCGGGTCGGCGGTGTCGAGCGGGTCGACGGTGTCCTGCGGGTCGGCGGTGTCCTGCGGGTCGGCGGTGCCGTGCTCGTCGTGCACGAGGTCCGCGGCCGAGGGTGGCCCGAGCCCGGCGATCCACGTGGCGAGGGCGGACCCGATCTCCGCCGCCGGGCACACCTTGTCGGGACGGGACTCGGCGATGGCAGCTGCCGGCATCCCGGGGAAGGCGGCCTCGGACGGGCTCTGGACGACGGTGAAGCCGCCGCGCTCGGCGATCTGTCGCAGCCCGGCGGCTCCGTCGTCCATGGTCCCCGAGAGGACGACCCCGGCCGCACGGGGTCCGAACGCCTCGGCGACGCTCCGGAAGAGGGCGTCCGCCGACGGACGGTGCCCGTTCTCCCTCGGCCCACGGTCCAAGACGGCGTGCTGGCCGGTCACCCGCAGGTGCTGGCCCGGGGGGGCCACGAGCATCGTGCCGGCCTCGAGGCGGGTGCACGTGGTGGCTTGCGCCACTCGGAGCGCGCTGGTGCGGGCGAGGATGTGGGGGAGGACGCTCGGCCCCGCCTCTGGGAGGTGGAGCACGACCAGGACCACGCCGGGGAACGCCGCCGGCAACGAACGTGCGAAGGTGCTCAGCGCCTCCACGCCGCCGGCGGAGGCGGCGACGGCGACCGCCCCGTGCGGTGACCGGATGGGTCCTTCGGCCATGGAGAGCTCCTGACGACCGGGACGCTGCTCACACCCAGTCAACGGGCGGACGGCGCGTGACCGGCGACCCCGACCCTACTCCTGGGCACCCGCCACGGCAGACTGCGCCGCTGCGCCGCTGCGCCGCTGCGCCGCTGCGCCGCTGCGCCGCTGCGCCGCTGCGCCGTCCCTATGCGCCCGGGTGCAGCAGCACCTTGGTGTAGCCGTCCTCACGCTTGTCGAACCGCTTGTAGGCATCGGGCGCCTCGTCGAGCGACAGCTCGTGCGAGACGATGAACGACGGCCTGGCCCGACCGGAGACGATCAGGTCCCTCAGGTGGCGGTTGTAGCGGGCCACCGGGCACTGCCCGGTCCCCATCGTCTGGCCCTTGGTGAAGAACGTCCCGTACTGGAAGGCGTAGCGACCCTCCTTCGCCAGGGCGTTGGCTGCTCCCGGGTCCTCGGGCATGTAGACGCCGACGACGCCGATGCCCCCCGTCGACCGCACCAGTGCCACGAGGCTGTCGAGCACCATCTCGGGGTGCTCCTCTCCGGTGGGATCGTGCGCCTGGTAGCCGACCGCCTCGATGCCCCTGTCCACGCCCCGGCCGCCGGTGGCCTCGGTGATCTGGTCGACCGGGTCGCCCGCCGCCAGGTCGACCGGCTCGGCGCCGATGCCGGCGGCGAGCGCCAGCCGGTCCTTCTCCTTGTCCGCCACGAACACCCGGGCGGCACCCTCGAGCAGGCTGCTGTAGGCGGCCAGGAGGCCAACCGGCCCCGCCCCGAACACGGCGACGCTGTCCCCGGGGGCCACGCCGGCCAGCTCCGCGCCGTGGTACCCGGTCGGGAAGATGTCGCTCAAGAGCGTGAAGTCGTTCTCCAGCTCGCTGCCGGGCGGCAGCTGGAGCAGGTTGACGTCGGCGAAGGGGACCCGTAGGAGCTCCGCCTGGCCTCCGTCGTACGGGCCCATGTTGGCGTACCCGTAGGCGGCGCCGTCCATCCCCTCGGTCGGGTTCGTCCGGAGGCAGAAGGACGTCCAGCCGGCCGTGCAGTTGCGGCAGGTGCCGCAGGCGATGTTGAACGGGACGGAGACCCGGTCGCCGACCTTGATCCTCGTGAGGCCGTCGCCCACGGCCTCCACGACGCCCATGTTCTCGTGGCCCAGGATCTTTCCCTTCTCCACGCTGGTGCGGCCCTCGTACATGTGGAGGTCCGAACCGCAGATGTTGGTGGTGGTGATCCGGACGATGGCGTCGAGCGGCCCTTCGATCGTGGGCTCGGGGCGGTCCTCGACCGCGACGTCGTACGGACCTCGGTACACGATCGCCTTCACCAGGCACCTCCTGTGCGCTCGGGCGGGTGGGGCCTCGCGGCCCTCGTCGTGCCCGTACCCGGCGAGCCGACGGCTAACCGGACGCAGCCCCCGTGCCCGCACGCGGCGAGGGCCCCGCGGGCTGGTCTCCCGGCGCGGTCGCCCGGTGCGGTCAGCGCGCCGGTGTCCGCACGACGGCCGGGGAGTGGCGGAAGAACTGCTCGACGTCGTGCTCGTAGGTGTAGCGGTGCCGCGGGTGGCCGATGTTCTTGCGCAGTCGGAGCTGACGGGCGAATGCCTCCACGGCGCCGGCGCTGGTGTAGTGGTAGGCGAACCCGGCGTCGCTGAACCGCCGGGTGTCCATGCCTCGGCCGTACCGCAGCAGCGTTCCGAGCTCGGGGGGGAAGGCGAAGAGCCCGGCGCGCACGAGCGGGGCGGCGGCCAGGTCCGGCCGGACGGGGGGGAGCGGCAGCAACCGGGTGCCGCAGATGGCTGCCACCTCGCTCCACGGGAGGCGGCCGGCACCGGCCACGTTGAACGTGCCGGTCACCTTCTGGTGGAAGGCGAACTCGAGCGCCCGCACCACGTCGTGCTGGTGGACGAACTGGACCAGGGGGTCGAACCCGAGGATCGACGGGCACAGCGGCCGGGACAGGTTCCGGCTGAGCGAGGTGACGATCTCGTCGCCCAGCACGTTGGCGAACCGCAGCACCGTGACCGTGGCCGTCGGGTGCTCGCCGGCGAAGTCGGCCACCAGGCCCTCGGCTTCCACCAGCGAGCGCTCGACCTCGGTGCGCGGACGCCCCGCGCGCGGCGTCTCCTCGTCGAAGGTCGCCGGGTCGCGCGCCGACGACCCGTACACGAGGCCGGACGACTTCACGATGACGTGGCGCACCGAGCCGGAGGCCTCGGCCGCCGCCAGCAGGTTCATGGTGCCGATGACGTTGGTCTCGTGCATACGCCGCGGCGAGGCGAGCGACGAGTCGACGAGGAGGAAGGTGTGCACCACCGTGTCGACCTGCGTGGCCCGGACGAGGCGGCTCAGGATCGAGTACGTCTGGTCGGCCCGCACGAACTCCGCCCGGTCCCACTGGACGGACGGCTCCTCCATGCCCAGGCCGACGATCACGTCGATCGTCCGGTCGGCCTCCAGCGCCTGGATGGTCCGACCACCCCAGAAGGTGTCGGCCCCCGTCACGAGCACCCGCCGCGCCATCGTCAACCTCGCCGCTCGCCCCGCCGGCCCGGCGTCATCCGAACCAGATGCTGCGGCGCTCGGCCAGCATGTCGCGGAGCGCCTCTTGCAGCATGGAACGGACCCGCTCGGACTCCTCCATCACCCGGCTCTTGGGGTAGTGGTCCTGGTCCGGTGGGACGTCGAAGGTGACCGGCTCGAGGACGCGAAGGCGGAACTTGGCGGGGAAGGGCACCACGATGCCGAGCGGGCCCAGGAGCACCATGTTGGCGGTCACGGGGAAGTAGGGGAGCTTGAGGGCCTGGGCGACCGCCGGCACCTGCCACAGGACGGGCATCGTCTCCTCGGAGCCGATGATGGCGATGGGGAGGACGGGCACGCCGGCCCGCATGGCGATCTCCACGAACCCGCCGCGCCCGAAGCGCTGGAGCTGGTACCGCTCGGCGTAGGGCTTGGACGGCCCCTTCACGCCTTCGGGAAAGACGAGCGCCAGCTGGCCCTGCTCGTGGAGGATGCGGTAGGCGTTGTCCGGGCGTGCCGGCACGCCCCCGGCCCGGCTCCACAGCGTGCCGATGAAGGGCAGCGTGCGGAACCAGTAGTCGGCCAGGCCGTACACCGGGCGGGCCAGCTCCGTCTCGATCCCGTGCATCACCACCGGGGCATCGCAGGGGACCGCCCCGGCGTGGTTGCCGACCAGCAGCGCGCCGCCCGTTGCCGGGATGCGGTCCAGCCCTTCCCACTCCGCCCGGAACCACTTGGCGTACACGGGGTTGGAGAGCATGCGGGCGAAGGCGCGCACCCGGTCGGAGCGTCCCCACTCGTCCACGTCCGAACGGCGCGGGTCGAAGAGCTCGGACTGCGCCGTGCCCGTGCGGCGGAGCGGCACGACTCCCGTCGAGGGCTTGGTGCCCACCGCCGCGCGGCGCGTGCTCACCCCACCCAGCGTAGTGACAGCGCTGCGGCCGGCGTCAGGGCCGGCCGGCGGCGATGAGCCCCTGGGTGTACAGCGCGTCGTAGGACACGGTGGTGCCGGTGTACGGGGCCTGGATGATCGTCTGGCTGCCGTAGGGGCCCGAGCCCACGTACATCACCACGTGGTCGACCGTGCCTGTGCCGTCGAGGTTGTAGTAGAAGAGCAGGTCGCCCGGCTGGAGGGCCGACAGCGACACGTGGGGCACTGTGGCGTACTGCTGCTCGGAGGTGCGGGGGATCGACACGCCGGCCTGGGCCCAGGACCACTGGGTGAGGCCGGAGCAGTCGAAGCCGGCGCCGGGGGACTCGCCGCCCCAGACGTAGGGGACGCCCAGCTGCGACTCGGCGGCCGCCACCGCTGCGTTCCCTGTGCCGGTTGCCCCTCCGCTGAAGCCGA
The DNA here is from genome assembly GCA_021791845.1 of Actinomycetes bacterium. Classification (GTDB taxonomy): domain Bacteria; phylum Actinomycetota; class Acidimicrobiia; order Acidimicrobiales; family RAAP-2; genus JAJYVT01. The sequence goes on from JAJYVT010000037.1 coordinate 4,865, forward strand.
CCGTCGGTGCGCCCGCGCTGCTGGCGGCCTGGTTGGCCGACGCCGTTGCCGCCGCCGTTGTGCCACCCAGCTCGTTCACCACCGCGGCGGCGCGTGCCGCCGCCTGGGCGGCGGCCTCGCGCTCGGCCTGTGCCTTTGCCGCCGCCGCCGCCGCCGCCTCCTTGGCCGCCTTCGCCTGGGCCACCTGGGCCACCTCGGCGGCCAGCGTGCCCTTCACCGAGGTGAGCGTGGCCTCGGCCTGCTTGGTGGCGGCTGTGTTCTGGCGTTGCAGTGTCTGCACCTTGGACACCTGTTGGGCCGCCGCCGCCGCCTCCGACTGCTGCTGCCGCTCGGTCGTCGCCAGCTCGTTCTCGGCGGACTCCAGGGCGTGCTGGGCCTGGGCCAGGTTGCCGATCGCCGTCTGGGCGTACTCCTGGGTGACGACCTCTGTGTTGGCCGACGTCGCGAACAGCGACGTGATCTGCGTGCCCTGCGCACCGAGCACGTAGTCCTGGACGGCCGCCTTGGCGAGGATCTTCTTGTCCTTGGCGATGGTCTTGCGGGTGCGGGCGATCTGGGCGTCGGTGGCGGCCAGCGCCGCACGGATGGACTGGAGCTTGGCGGTCGCCACGTCGTACTGCTGCCCCAGCACCGAGGACTGCTGCTGCTCTTGGGCTATCGTCTGCTCGATCTGTGTGACCTGCGCCTGGGTCGCATTGACCTTGGCCTGGGCTGTCGCTGTTGTGAACGATGTCGCCCCGGCAACCGAGGTCCAGGCGCCGGCCATGAGGAAGACCGCGACGGTGGCGCCCAGGAGCCGACCGAGCGCACGGTGAACCCGACAATTCACACCAGCCACTTTGGCAACATTAGCCCCACGGGCAACAGGTGCCAAGGTCGCGGCCGTTGCGGTTGCGTGTCCGTCGCCGGAGGCCACCGGGCTCCATGCTGGCTCCCGCGGCCGGCGAACCCGCGGATGGGCCCCCGGTGCCCCTGGTGCCGGCTCCTGTGCCGGGCCGGGGCCCGACCTGGCCGGACGTGGAGCCCGGCGAGGAGGGCGGCGGTAGGGTCCGGGCCGTGACGGGGGTGGTGGCCGTCGAGGGAGGACCGGTGCGGGGCCGCGAGGACGCCGGCGTGTGGTCCTTCCTCGGCGTGCCGTACGCGGCCGCGCCGGTGGGGCCCCGGCGCTGGCGACCGCCCGAGCGGCCCGAGCCCTGGTCCGGTGTGCGCGCCGCCACCGAGGCCGGCCCCATCGCCCCCCAGGCCGCCGTGGGCCCGCAGATCCCGGGCGACCCGGCGGTCCAGAGCGAGGACGCGCTCCACCTGAGCGTCTGGACGCCGGGGCTCGACGACCGCCGCCGACCGGTCATGGTCTGGGTGCACGGGGGCGGCTTCACCTCGGGGACGGCCGGCAGCCTGCTGTACCGGGGCGACGACCTGGCCCGCCGGGGCGACGTGGTGGTGGTTGCGGTGAACTACCGGCTCGGCGCGCTGGGCTTCCTCGCCCATCCCGCCCTGGAGCCGGCCGATGGCGGCCCCTTCGCCAACTGGGGCCTGCTCGACCAGATCGCAGCGCTCCGCTGGGTCCGGGACCACATCGCCTCCTTCGGCGGGGACCCCGGCAACGTGACGCTGTTCGGCGAGTCAGCCGGGGGGATGTCGGTCTCGGCGCTGCTGGCGGCCCCGGCGGCACGGGGGCTCTTCCGCCGAGCCGTGGTCCAGAGCGGGCCGCCCTACACCCACCACGTGGTGCGGGCGGCAGCCGCGGCAACGTCGCTCGCCGGCGCGCTCGGGCTCGAGGAGGTGTCCCGGGACGCCCTGGTGCGGGTGCCCGCCGCCGACCTGGTGGACGCAGTCGCCGCCATCCAGGACCGGCGCGCCGCTCCGGGCGAGCTTCCGCTGCCGTTGCTGCCGACGGTCGACGGGCGGGTGCTGCCGGCCGAGCCCCGGCGCGCCGTCGCCGGAGGAGCGGCGGCGGGTGTGGAGCTCATGATCGGCACCAACCGGGACGAGGTCACCTTCTTCAGCCTCGGGGACGAGGAAGCCGCCCGGATGGACGAGGAGGCGCTCCTTCGTCGGGTCCGCGCCATGGTGCCGGGCTCGCGACCCGAGGAGCTGGTGGCGGCGTACCGGCTCGCCCGATCGGGGCGGTGCGAGCCGGTGACGCCACGCGACGTGTGGGTCTCGGCGGCGACCGACGTCGTGTTCCGCTGGCCGTCGCTGCGCCTGGCCGCCGCCCACCGCCGTCACGGACCGGCGCACGTCTACCTCTTCTCGTGGGAGACCCCGGTGCTCGGCGGCGTGCTCGGCGCCTGCCACGCGCTCGAGATCCCCTTCGTGTTCGGCACCCTCCGTCACCCGGCGGTGGCGGCGTTCAGCGGCGACGGTCCGCCGGCCGAGGCGCTCTCGCTGACGATGCAGGAGGCGTGGCTGGCGTTCGCCCGAACGGGCGACCCCTCCAACCACCGCACCGGCGCGTGGCCTCGCTGGGACTCGAGCCGCCGGGCGACCATGGTGTTCGGCCCGACGGTCGGGATCGAGCACGGGCCCCGCGACGAGGAGCTGGTCGTCCACGCCTCCTACGCACCGCTCGAGGGCGGGGACGCCGTCGGCTGATTCAGCCCCCTCGCCGTCGCGGGGCCAGGATGCCGTGGAGGGCGAGCTCGAGCGCCCGGGCCGAAGCCGCGTCCCGCTCGTCGGCGGGCAGCCCCTCGATGACGCCCTTGGCCATGCCGAGCACGAGCATGACGTCGTCCACGGTGAGGTCCTGGCGCAGCACGCCGGCCGCCTTCGCCGGGGCGAAGCGCTCGGCGACCATGCCGAGGAGGCGCTGCACGAGCCCGTGGAGCAGGGTGCCGGGCTCGCGAGGGTTCGACGACTCGTCCTCCACCACCTGGAGCAGGGCGTGGGTGCGGACCATCGACGCCACGATGAGGCGGAGCAGTGCCTCGAGCGCCCCGGGCCCTGGCGGGATGGCCGCCGCCTCTTCCTCCACCGCGTCGAGCACCTCCTCGGCCACCGCCGCGATCAGCGCTCGACGATCGGGGAAGTGGCGGTAGAGGGTTGCCTGACCGACGCCGGCGCGCCGGGCGACCTCGTACATGGGGACGTCGCCGCGCACGGCGAGGAGCTGGCGCGCCGCGTCGAGCAGCGCCCGGCGGTTCCGCTGCACGTCGCTGCGGACGGCGGCGGAGGCCGGCGTTGTCGGCGAAACGTGCGGCACGCCTGCATCCTACCGATCCGGACACTCGGATCCGAGTGGACACGACTGTCCGGTTCCCTGGTAACCTCTAACGGACAGCGTTCTCCGTTTCGCTCGCTGCCTGCCGACCCGACCCCGGAGGATCCGATGTCCATCGCCGCACCGTCCGGCCTCGAACGCCCCCCGGCCGCCTCCGCCCCGTCCGGGCGCCTGCGCGGCAACCCGTGGTGGGTGCTCGCCAGCGTCGCCTTCGGGCTCGTCATGGTGGGCCTCGACGGCACCGTCGTGTCCGTGGCGAACCCCGTGATCGCCCGGGACCTCCACACCTCGGTCTCCCAGCTGCAGTGGATCACCAACGCCTACCTGCTCGTGCTGGCGGTCGGCCTCATCTTCGGCGGGAAGCTGGGCGACCGGTTCGGCCGCCGGAAGGTCTTCCTCGTGGGGGTGGTGGGGTTCGCGCTCGCCTCGCTCGCCGTCGGGCTCGTCGGGACCACGGCCGGCGTGATCGGCTTCCGTGCCGTCCAGGGCGCCTTCGGCGCGCTCCTCATGCCCAACACCCTGGCGATCCTCCGGGCGACGTTCCCGCCGGAGAAGCTGAACATGGCTGTGGGGATCTGGGGCGGCGCGTCCGGGATCTCGGTTGCCGCCGGCCCGATCATCGGCGGGATCTTGGTGCAGGACGTCAGCTGGCAGTCGGTCTTCTTCCTCAACCTGCCGGTTGCCGCTGTCGCCCTCGCGATCGGGCTGCTGGTGCTGGTCGAGAGCAAGGACGAGCGTCGATCGCGCTTCGACCTGCCCGGCATGGGCCTCTTGGGTGTCGGGCTGTTCGCACTCGTGTTCGGCTTCATCAAGGCGCAGACGTGGGGCTGGAGCGACGCCAAGACGATCGTCCTGATGGCGGGCGGCGTCGCCCTCCTGGCCGCCTTTGCCGTCGTCGAAGCCAGGTCCCGGGCTCCGATGCTGCCCATGCGGCTGTTCGCGAACCGGTCGCTCGCCATCGGGACGCTCGTGGTGCTGATCGGCTTCCTGTCGCTCTTCGGGGTGCTCTTCTTCCTCACGCTCTATCTGGAGAACGTCCACGGCTACACCGCGGTCCAGGCGGGCGTCCGTCTCCTGCCCCTCACCGCCACGATGATCGTGAGCGCCCCGCTGGGTGGCGTCCTCACCGAGAAGATCGGTCCCCGGCTCACCATGTTCCTCGGCCTCGCCCTCATCGGCGGGGGACTGCTGTGGATGACCGGCGTGGGCGTGGACTCCGCCTTCGGCGCCCTGTGGCCGCCGTTCGTGATGATCGGGGCCGGCCTCGGCTGCATGATCACGTCCAGCTCCGAGGTGATCATCGGCAACGCCCCGGTCGAGGACGCCGGGGTGGCAGGCGGGCTCCAGTCGACGGCCACCCAGCTCGGCGGCGTGATGGGAACGGCCATCCTCGGCTCGATCCTCACGACGCACGTGGCGTCCGTCTACGTCCCCAAGCTCGTCGGCGCCGGGACGCCCGCTTCCGTCGCGTCCAAGCTGAGTGCCGCCGGGGCGGCGCAGCTCGCCGGCCAGGGCCTCGCCCCGACCGTCCCCCACGCGCCGGGGTCGCTGCAGCTCGCCGTCACAGCAGGGACGCACGCCGCCTTCGTCAGCGGGCTCCACACCTCGCTCACCGTCGGTGCGGTGATCGCCTTCGTGGCCGCAGCGCTCGCGCTGCTGGCGCGGCGAGGGGCCAACCCCGCCGGCGGCCACGCGGCGGTCTGAGCGGCTCCGGGTTGCTGGGCTCGTCATGAGTACCCGTTGCGCTACCCGATCCAATCCTCTGTCCGGCTTCGGCTGGCGGCGCGGTGCGCTATGGAGCGACCATCATCGTTGACATGACCAACGAGGTGGAAGTGCTTCAGGGGGGTGTGGCGAATGCAGGCGCAGTGGTCCGCATCGGTGACGAGGTCGTGCGGCCCGCGCCGGCGAACAGCGCGACGATCCACCGCTTTCTCCGCCATCTCGTGGCTGACGGTGTCGAGATCGCGCCCGAACCCAGGTCGTTGGACAACGGGCGAGAGCGCCTGCGGTTCATCCCCGGTGACGTTCCGCTCCCGCCGTATCCGACGTGGGCTCAGTCGGATGACGTGCTGGCCTCGATCGCGACCCTGATCCGGGCGCTGCACGCGCTCGGGAGCGTGAACTTTCTGCTCACGGTCGTGTTCTCCTATCCGCGCGGCCTCTTATTCGAAACCCGCTGACTTGCTCTGCCAGCTCAACCAGCTGGTTGAGCTGGCGCCTCAGGCCTGAGCGAGCCTGGCAGACGGGGCCGGGATCGGCCGACCGCTGGATTGGGCCGCTTCGAGCCACGCTCCGATTGCCGTCTCGACCTCGGCGACGGCCTCGTGGGGGGTGTCGCCCGTGGCGGAGCAGTACGGCAGGTCGGGGACGTCGGCCACCCAGGCGCTGTCCTCGGCGCTCCAGAACACGGTGATCGGGTAGGCGGGGTTCACTCGTCGTCCTCGAATCTGAGATCGTACCGGCGAACGAGCGCCACGAGCTGACGTAGCTGGTAGGGCTTGGCCTGACCAAAGCGATCCTGCAGGTTCAGCTGTTCGGCGATGCCCGCCCGGCCATAGACGTGATGGCTCCCCTTGACGCGCAGCTCCTCGAACCCGAGGGCCACCACCAACCTCCGGGCATCTACGAAAGATACGTTGGTGAAGGTGCCGCTGAGTAGGCGGTTCAGGAGAGCCTTGGGCTTCACCGCCCGAACGGTACGGCTCGGGTGTGACGCGATGGCCGGCCGACGAGCGCGACCGGTTCGCTTCCCATCAGCTCTCGGCCGCTGGCCACCAACGTGACCAGCGTTGACGAGACGCGAAATTCGGGTGGGGACGGAGGGATTCGAACCCTCACTGGAGGCGGTTTAAGCGCCCTGCCTCTGCCGGTTGGGCTACGTCCCCCGTGTCGACAGTCTGGCCCGAAGACGGGCGAGCACGACGACCAACCCCGGCGTGCGGGTCCTTCACCGTCCACACGCCGACCCATCCGGCAGCAAGGTCCCCGGCAAGGTGCCTCGTCCACGATGCGGGTGCGCCGCGGCCCGTTCTTCCGGTTGGGTCGGGCGGGACGGCAGGTGACCCCCTTCCCGCCCCCGTCCCGCCCGGCCCGCCGGAGGACGTGACGGACTCCGTCAGGACGGCGACCGTTCGGGCCATGCGCACGAAGCACGATCACGATCACGATGCTCTGCCTCAGGCGGTTGGCGAGGTCCCGATCCGACCCGTCTCCCATGTGGAGGACCCCTCGGACGGCCCGGCCCACGAGGTCACCCCGCAGGTGCTCGTCCGCGTGCTCGGGCCGGTGGACGTGGTCGGCGCTGTCCGGCCGTTCTCCCGGGCGTGGACCCTGGATCTCGTCGTCTATCTGGCGATGCACCCTCGGGGCGTGACCGGCGACGCATGGCCCGCGGCCCTCTGGCCCGACCGCCTTGCCGCTGAGCCCACGCGCCACTCGACGGTCTCGGCGGCCAGGCGGGCGCTCGGCCGCGACGCGACAGGTCGAGACCACCTGCCACCCTCCCGCGGGCGGCTGCGGCTCGGCCCGTCGGTGACCAGCGACTGGGCGCTGTTCCAGGCATGGGCGAGCGTGGAGGGCCCCGCAGGTCCGGCTGCATGGCAGCAGGCCCTGGAACTGGTCCGCGGCCGCCCCTTCGAGGGGCTCCGTGCCGAGGACTGGCCGGTCCTCGAGGGCGTCGAAGCCCTGGTCCACGACGCCGTCGTGCAAGTCGCCGTGCGCCTGGCCCGCCACCTGCTCGGTTGCGGGGACGGCCACGGCGCCGAGCTGGCCGTCCGGCGGGGCCTGGCGGCGAGCCCCTACGACGAGCGGCTGTACCGCCTGCTCCTCGAGGCCGCGGACCGTCAGGGGAACCCCGGCGGGGTGGAGGCGGTGATGGACGAGCTCATCGTGGTTGTCGGCGGCGGCCGGTGCCGCAACCGGCCCTTCGGCCCGGTCGACCCCGAGGCGCTGGCCTGGGTGCATCCCGACACCGTGGCGGCCTACCGTTCGCTCAGCCGACGGCATGGCGCCGGCGGCCGCCGTATTCCGCAGCCGGCGTAGCAGCCAGGGCTGGTGGGGACGGGGCGCGGAAGGCCAGGGCCTGGTGGATTGCTAGGGTGTCCGGGCCATGCCGAGGAGCTCGACGGGAAAGTGGGTGGCTCGCGCCGGTTCGACCGGCGGCGGTCGCACCTATCGTGGCCAGGTCCCGGCCAACTGGTACGCCGTCCTCGTCCTGATCGTCATCCTCGGCCTCGGCTCGGTCGTCTTCGCGCGCTACGAGTACCAGAACCCCTCGTCAACGGCCAACACCGTCGCGCCCACCAAGGGGACGCAGTGGTTCACGGCGATGGTGTTCGACCTGTGCGGCACACAGTCGACGCTGGCCTCCAACGAGGTCAGCCCGACCACGCAGTCGTTCATCAGCACCGGCAACGGCGTCGTGGTGGTCAGCCCCAAGACGACAGCGGACGCCGGGAACAACGCCGTGCTGGGCAAGCTGCTCTCGAGCTACAAGGGCCTCTCCGTCACGTCCACGGAGATCAGGCTTCCTTCGACCGCCCTCGCCTCGAGCACCCCCACGACCACTCCCCCCACCACGGCCCCCTCGTCCCCCACCTCGACCACGAGCCCCTCGTCCACGACCTCGACCACGGCCGCCTCGTCAACGACCTCCTCGACGTCGTCGACCGGGTCCAAGGAGCGGTCGAGCAAGACAAAGTCGAAGACGTCGTCCAAGAAGACGTCCTCCACGAAGGCGGCGTCCAAGGTGAAGACGTCCACCAAGGTCTTCCGCAACGGCGGGACGTGCCCGGCCGGGACCAAGGACGCCGGCAAGAAGGGCGTTGTGAAGGCCGCCTACTGGCCCAGCGCCTTCGCGTCGAAGGCGAAGCCGGTCATCGTGAAGGGTGACCCCAACTCGATCAAGTTCTTGGACTACCAGTTGATCACCGTCGGGTTCGTTCCCCAGGGGACGAGCCTCCCCAAGCCCAGCGGAACCGTCGTGACCGCGCTGCTGACCGCTTCGACCGGAGGGTCCACCACGCCGACCACGGGCCCGACGGGCTCCACCACCCCGCCGACCACGGGCCCCACGGGCTCCACCACCCCGACCACGGCGGGCTCAACCTCGACGACCACCTCGTCGTCCAAGTAACCCCAGAGGGCATCGTCGCGTGCAGGCGGTGGTGTTGGTCGGGGGCGAGGGGACGCGCCTTCGCCCGCTCACCCTCTCGACGCCCAAGCAGATGCTGCCGATCGTCGAGCAGCCCATGATCGAGCGCGTGCTCGGGCAGCTGGCAAGGCACGGGGTGGACGAGGCCGTGCTCTCCCTGGGTTACCTGCCCGACGCCTTCATGCACGCCTATCCCGGCGGGACGGCCGCCGGGGTGCGGCTCTCCTACGCCGTCGAGCCCGAGCCGCTCGACACCGCCGGTGCGGTGCGGTTCGCCGCCCGCCACGCCGGGGTGCGCTCGACGTTCGTGGTCGTGAACGGCGACGTGCTCACCGACATGGACCTCGGTGCGCTGGTGGACTTCCACCGCCGGCAGGGTGCCGAGGGCACGATCGCGTTGCACCCCGTCGAGGACCCGTCGCGCTTTGGCGTCGTGCCCACCGACGCCGACGGCCGGGTCACCGCCTTCGTCGAGAAGCCGCCTCGGGGCGAGGAGCCGACCAACCTGATCAACGCCGGCACGTACGTGCTGGAGCCGACCGTCCTCGACCGGATCGACGGCACCCGCCGTGTCTCGATCGAGCGGGAGGTGTTCCCGGCGATGGCGCGCGAGGGGGTGCTGTTCGCCCGCGCCGACACCGCCTACTGGCTGGACACCGGAACGCCCGAGGCGTACCTGGCGGCGCACTGGGACCTGCTCGAGGGCCGCCGGCCCGGACCGCCGGTGGCCGGCGCCCGCGACGTCGCCCGCCACGTGTGGGTGCTCGGTGCGCCGATGGTCGAGGGGGAGGTCCGCCCCCCGGCGCTGGTCGGCGACGGGGCTCGGATCGCGCCCGGTGCCGCCGTCGAGCGCGCCGTGGTGGGTGCCGGGTGCCTCGTGGAGGAAGGCGCGCTGGTGACCGGTTCAGTGCTCTTGCCCGGCGTCCACGTGGGGCGCGGGGCACGCGTGGAGGGCTCGGTGGTCGGTCCGGGCGCGGTCCTCGGCGAGGGCTGCGACGTGGGTCCCGTGTCGGTGCTCGGGGCTGGGGCGAAGGTGGCGCCGGGCACGCGGCTGCAAGGGGCGCGCATCCCCGCCTGACGGGTGCAAGAGTTGGCCCGATGCGAACCATGGTGACCGGAGGAGCGGGGTTCATCGGTTCCACGCTCGTGGACCGGCTCCTCGCAGAGGGACACGAGGTCGACGTGGTCGACGACTTGTCCAGCGGCTCGCTGGCCAATCTGGCGGAGGCCCGCGCTGCCGGCGGACGGGCGCTCACCATCCACCAGCTCGACATCCGGCTGCCGGACACCGAGGACCTGATCGTCCGCCGTCGGCCCGCCGTGATCTTCCACTTGGCGGCTCAGATCGACGTGCGCGTCTCCGTCGACCAGCCGGTGCTCGACGCCGACGTCAACATCCTGGGGACCTTGCGCGTGCTCGAGGGCGCACGCCGGGCCGGGACGGACCGCGTCGTCTTTGCCGCCAGCGGGGGCACGCTGTACGGGGAGGTCGATCCGGTCGACCTGCCGGTCCGGGAGTCCCACCCCACGCGTCCGCTGTCGCCCTACGGGGTCTCGAAGAAAGCGGTGATCGACTATCTCGCCGCCTACCGGGAGATGCACGCCCTCGAGTACTGCGCGCTGGCGCTGGGCAACGTCTACGGCCCGCGCCAGGACCCCCACGGCGAGGCGGGCGTGGTCGCCATCTTTGCCGCTGCGCTGGTGGAAGGGCGACCGGTGACCGTCTTCGGCGACGGGGAGCAGACGCGGGACTACGTCTACGTGGACGACGCGGTCGACGCGTTCGCCCGGGCGGCCACACGCGGGGGCGGGCTCGTGTGCAATGTCGGGACCGGCCAGGAGACGTCGGTCAACGACCTCTACCGCACCATGGCGGCGGTGGCGGGCGTCGACGCCGAGCCCGTCCGGGCGCCGGCCCGGCCGGGCGAGCTCCGGCGCAGCGCCCTCGATGCCGGCCGGGCGGCGATCCAGCTCGGGTGGCGGCCGTGGACGTCGCTGGCGGACGGGACGGCTGCGGTCATCGAGCACACCCGTCGGCGGCTCGCGACCCCGGCGCCTCGCCGACGGCCCCCGGCCCGCCGGGCGGCCTCACCCGGCGCCGGCTGAGCGGACCGGCGCGACGGGGCGTCAGCGGAAGAGGTCGTCTCCCGGTCGCCGCACGATCTCCCCCCGGACGGACCCGTCACGCAGCCACTGCCCCGGCACCCCGCGGACGACGGCCACCGGCACGGCGCGGTCCTTGCCCATGACGAGCTCCGCCGCCGCCGCCAGCTCGTCGGCCACGCACACCTCGGTCGCGACCAACTCCCTCCCGGTCGCGTCGGGGGTGCCCCGGAGATCGACGACGCCGGCCACCCCGGCGCACCCGATGGCCACGTCGGTCACCCCGTTGCGCCATGCTCGGCCGAACGTGTCGGAGATGATGACCCCCACCGTCACCCCCAGCCGGCGCCGGATCCCGGCCCGGATGCGCCGGGCTGAGCGGTCGGGGTCCTCGGGCAGGAGCGCGGCCCAGCCGTCGGCCACGTTCGACAGGTCGACGCCGGCGTTGGCGCACACGAAACCGTGCCGCGTCTCGGTGATGCGAAGGTCGCCCCGACGGCGCAGCACCCGCGCCGCTTCCGCCTCCACCACCCGGACCTTTGCCGCCGCGTCGGCATGGTCCACCGGCACGAGCCGGCCCTCGGCCTTGGACACGATCTTCTGGGTCACCACGACCACGTCGCCGTCCCGCAGCCCGTCGTTCCCGTCGGCGCCTGGCCGCCCCACCGCCTCGGCAACCAGGGCGCCCACGTCGTCACCGGGTCGCACCTCGCCGATGCCGGTGACGGCGTAGGCGCGGAGCGCGGTCCCCTCATCGAGCGGCATCGAGCACCACCCGGCACAGCGCCTCGGTGACGCCGGGCGAGCTCATCACCGCCGGGGCGACCACCGGCCGCACCCCGGCGGCGGCCACCGCCGGCGCCAGCTCCTCGTCCCGGGTGTCGATCACGAGCGTGCCCGCCCATTCGGCGTGCATGCGGGCGACGCCGGCCGCCGACGACTCGTGCCCGAGCTCGGTGAGGAGGCGGTCGGCCGGGCCCTTGAGCGCGGCGCCGGCCACGATGGGGGAGACCGCCACCACGCGGTCCCGGCGCTCGGCCAACAGCTCGCGGACGCCCGGAACGGCCAGGATGGGGCCGAGCGACACCACCGGGTTGGACGGGCAGGCCACGATCACCTCGGCCGAGGCGATGGCCTCGAGCACGCCCGGCCCCGGCCTGGACTCCGCCGCCCCGTCGAACCGGACCGCCTGGACGGCCACGCCGTGGCGGAGGCCGACGAAGTAGTGCTGGAAGGCGACCTCGACGCCGGCGTCGAGGTCGCCCGCCGACTCGGCCAGCGTGAGGCGCGTCCGCACCGGGTCGTCGGTCATCGGCAGCACGCGCACCGCGATCCCGCGCCGGCGCGCCAGCTCGCCGGTCACCTGGCTGAGCGGGGCGCCGTCGGCCAGGCGCTGGGTCCGGTACAGGTGGGTGGCGAGGTCGCGGTCGCCGAGGCGGAACCAGGTCTCGCCCCCGAGCTCCTCCAACGCGGCCATCACGGTCCAGCTCTCGCCGGTCACCCCCCACCCCGTCTCGGGGTTCGACCTGCCGGCCAGGGTGTAGAGGACCGTGTCGATGTCCGGGCTGATGTGGAGCCCGTGCAGCGCCATGTCGTCTCCCGTGTTGACCACGGCCGTCACCCGGGCGGGGTCGGTCACACGGACCATTCCGGCCAGGAGGCGCGCCGCGCCCACGCCTCCAGCCAGGGCTACCAGCACGGCGACAGCCTACGGGGGCTCGGACGCGGGCGGCGACGGTACGCTCGTCGCCGCATGCTGGCTCTGGACCTCGTCGCCACGTGGCCGGTGGGCTCGGCTGCGGCGGGGGTCCTGGCCCGCCGGCCGCTGCCCGGCTCCCCGCCCGGCGCGCCGCAGCTGCGACCGGACGTCTGGCTCCTGGGAACGGTCGGCGAGGTCGACCGGACGTACCCGTGGGCGTCGGTCACCAAGCTGTGCACGGCACTCGCCGTCCTCGTGGCCGTCGAGGAGGGCACCCTGTCCCTGGACGACCCGGCGGGCCCGCCGGGCTCCACCGTCGCCCACCTGCTCGCCCACGCTTCTGGGCTGGCTCCCGACGAGCCCGTCGTGATCGACGCGCCCGGCCGTCGGCGGGTGTACTCCAACGCCGGCTTCGAGGTGCTGGCCGAGACGCTGGAGTCGCAGGCGGCCATGAGCTTCACCGAGTACCTCACCGAGGCCGTCTTCGTGCCGCTGGGGATGTGGGGGGCCCGGCTGGTCCCCGGGTCGTCGCCGGCGTGGGGGGCCGAGGGCGCGCTGGCCGACCTGCTGGCTCTCGGCACCGAGCTGCTCAGCCCGTCGATCGTCTCGCCGCAGACGATGGCGCATGCGACCGCGGTCGCCTTTCCCGGTCTGGACGGCGTGCTGCCGGGCTACGGCCGCCAGCAGCCCTGCGACTGGGGCCTTGGCTTCGAGATCCGCGACCGCAAGCGGCCCCACTGGACCGGCGACCACTGCAGCCCGGCGACCTTCGGGCACTTCGGCCGATCGGGGTCGTTCCTGTGGGTCGACCCGGTGGCCGGCATCGCCTGTGCCGCCCTGGCCGACCGCGAGTGGGGGCCGTGGGCGTCACAGGCCTGGCCCGCCCTTGCCGACGCCGTCGTGCGCGAGGCCGCAGCGCCGGCCGGCGGCGCGCCCGGTGGTGTGGCCGGGGGCGTCACCGCTGGCGGGACGGAGCGCGCACCACGTGGGTGATCGCGTGCGGGTGGCGCTCGACGCCACGCCGCTGATCGGGCGCCCGACCGGCGTCGGGACGTTCTGCGCCGGGGTCCTCCGGGGTCTCGCCGCCCGCCCCGACGCGTCGCCGACGGCCTTTGCCGTGAGCTGGCGCCGGCGCCACGCCATCGAAGGTCGGGTCCCGCCGGGGGTCGACGTCGTGCGGCGGGCCATGCCGGCGCGGCCGCTGCACGCGGCGTGGGGCGCCACCGACCTTCCGCCCCTCGAATGGTTCGTCGGGGTCGCCGACGTCGTCCACGGCACGAACTACGTGGTGCCTCCGACGCGCCGGGCGGCCCGCGTGGTGACGGTGCACGACCTCACGACCGTGCGGTTTCCCGAGCTCTGCAACCGGGCGACGCTGGCCTTCCCCGGGCTGGTTCGCCGGGCGGCGGCCGGCGGCGCATGGGTGCACACCCACTCGGCGGCGGTGGCGGCGGAGGTGACCGAGCTCCTGGGCGTGCCGGCCACACGGGTGCGGCCGGTCGCCTCGGGGATCCCGCCGCTTCCTGCGCCCGACACGTTGGCGCCGGCGCGGTTCCTCCCCGCGTCGACCGGCCGGTACGTGCTGGCGGTGGGGACGGCCGAGCCTCGCAAGGACCTGCCCGGCCTGGTACGGGCCTTCGACGCGCTTGCCTCGTCCCGCCCCGACCTCGCCCTCCTCTTGGTGGGACCGGCGGGCTGGGGGGCGGACGAGGTCGACACGGCGGTGGCCGCGGCGTCGGCGTCGGCGCGGATCGCCCGCACCGGCTGGGTGGACGACGCCACCCTGGCCGGACTGGTGGCCGGCGCCGCCGTCCTGGCCTATCCGTCGGTCTACGAGGGGTTCGGCTACCCCCCGCTCCAGGCGATGGCGGCCGGCACCCCGGTGGTGGCCACCCGGGACGGGTCGCTCGAGGAGGTGCTCGGCGACGCCGCCCTGCTCGTCCCCGTGCGCGACGTGGACGCCCTGGCCGCCGCCCTGGCCGCCGTGCTCGACTCGGACACGACGGCGGCGGACCTCGGGGCGCGGGGTGCCGCCTGTGCCGCCGGCTACACCTGGGAGCGCTGCGCCGCCGGGTTGATGGACCTCTACCGCGACGCCATGGCGGGATGACCAGGGTGCCGACGACCGTGCTGCTGGCCGTCGAGCAGCTGCGCCGCCGGGTGCCCGGCGGCGTCGGCCGGTACGCCGCCTGCCTTCTCGACGGGCTGGTGGCCGCGGGCGCACCGGTGGCAGGGCTCGTTGCCAGCCGCCATGGTGGTCCCGGTGACGATCCGCTCGCCCGGTGGGGCTTTCCGGTCCTGGCCTCAGCCCTGCCGGCCGTCGCGCTCACGCGCCTGTGGGACGCCGGCGTGCTGGCCGCGCCGCCGGGCGCGCCGCTCGTCCATTCCGTGTCGTTGGCGGCGCCGCCGCCGCGCCGGGGGCAGAGCCGCCAGGTGCTCACGCTCACCGTGCACGACCTGGCGTGGCGGGCCTTTCCCGAGGCGACCACCGCCCGGGGCCGGCGTTGGCACGAGGCCGCCCTGCGGCGCGCCCTGGCCCGGGCCGACGCGTACGTCGTCCCCTCGTCCCCGGTGGCGAGCGCCCTCGCCGCCGCCGGCGCCGATCCCGGCCGGGTGCACGTGATCGGCCACGGCGTCGACCACCTGGCGCCGCCCGACCGGGCCGGAGCGGGCGTCCTGCTCGAGCGCCTCGGGGTGCGCGGCGGCTACCTCCTCGCCGCCGGGACGCTCGAGCCGCGGAAGAACCTGGCCCGGCTGGCCGCCGCCTACGAGGAGGCCCGTCCGCGGCTGGCGGGTGACTGGCCCCTCGTGGTGGTGGGCCCGTCGGGCTGGGGCGACGCCGGGTTGGGCGCGGCGGCGCGCCGCGGCGCCGGGACCGCCGGGGAGACGGCGGGAAGCCGCGGGCCCGGCGGACCGAAGGTGCCGGGGGGCGTGCTCCCGGCCGGAGCCGTCAGCGACGGCGTGCTCCCGGCCGGAGCCGTCAGCGACGGCGTGCTCGCCGCCCTCTATGCCGGCGCCCGCGCCTTCTGCTACGTGCCGTTGGCCGAGGGGTTCGGGCTCCCGCCACTCGAGGCCATGGCCTGTGGCACCCCGGTGGTGGCCAGCACGTCGGTGCCGAGCGTCGACGGGCCGGAGGAGGAGGCGGCCGCCCTCCGGGTGGACCCCGAGTCCGTGGAGGAGATCGCCGCCGCCCTGGTGGCGGCGTGCGGCGACGACGCCCTGCGCGCCGCCCTCGTGGCGCGCGGGAGGGCGCACGTTGCCGGCAGGACGTGGCGGGCCTCGGCCGAGGCCCACGTCGCCCTCTGGGAGGCGGTGGTCCACCCGTGAGGGTCTCCCTGGATGTGACCGCCGTGCCGGCGGCGCCGGCGGGGGCGGGCCGCTACGTCCTGGAGCTGGCCTCGGCCCTCGCCCGGCGTCCCGACGGCGATCCCGAGCTTGCCCTGATCGCCCGGCACGACGACGGTGCCCGCTGGCGGGGCGTCGTGGGGCGGCGAGGACGGGTCGACGCCGCCGCCCCGTCGGCCCGCCCGTTGCGGCTGGCATGGGAGCAGGCGGTCATGCCCGGCCGCCTCGTGCGCGCCGGCGCCACGGTCCACCACGCCCCCCATTACACGATGCCGGAGCGCTCCAGCGTGCCGGTGGTCGTCACGGTGCACGACTGCACGTTCTTCGACCATCCCGAGTGGCACGAGCGAGCCAAGGTGCTCCTGTTCCGGCGAGCGATCCGGGTGGCGGCGCGGCGGGCCGCGGTGGTGGTGTGCGTGAGCGAGACGACGGCCCGCCATCTCCGGGCGGTCGTCCCGGTGGTGGGGGAGGTGGTGGTGGCGCCCCACGGCGTGGACCACGAGCGCTTCTCCCCGGTCCCGCCATCAAGGGGCGCGGGTGACCCGGCGATGCTCCGGCGCGCCGGCGTGGACCCGGGCCGTCCCTACGTGCTGTTCGTCGGCACGGTCGAGCCGCGCAAGGACGTGGCCTCGCTCGTGGCCGCCTTTGCCGAGGTGGCCGACGCCAACCCCGAGCCGGTGCTCGTCATCGCTGGGCGCCGCGGGTGGAAGGAGGCCGCTGTCGACGCCGCCCTCGCCGCCGCCTCCCGCCACCGCCAGCGGATCCTCTGCACCGGCTACGTCGCCGACGAGTGCGTGCCCGCCCTCCTGCGCAGTGCCGCCGTCGCCGCCTATCCCTCGCTGGCCGAGGGGTACGGTCTGCCGGCCCTCGAGGCCCTCGCCTGCGGGACGCCGCTGGTCACCACCGCCGGCACGGCGATGGCGGAGCTGGCCGGGGACGCCGCCGTCCTGGTGCCGCCGGGCGACCCGGTCGCCCTGGCCGGTGCCGTGGCCGGGGTGCTCGAGGCGGGACGGGGCGACCGGGGGGTGGCGGCGCGCCGGCAGAAGGGCCTCGAGATCGCCACCGCCCGCACCTGGGACGACAGCGCGGCTCGCCACGTCGCCGCCTATCGCGCCGCCGAGCGGGCATAGGGTCTCCCGGAGTGCGCGCGCTGATCACCGGTGGACGGGGTTTCGTGGGCCGCTGGCTGTCGGCCCACCTGCGCGAGGCCGGCGACGACGTGGTCGTGGTGGACACGGAGACGGACGTCACCGACGAGGCCGCCATCGACCGGGCCGTGGCGGACGCCCGGCCCGACGCCGTCTACCACCTCGCGGCCCGGAGCCACGTGGGGGAGTCCTGGCGCGATCCACTGGACGTGCTGCGGGTCAACGTGCTGGGGACGGCGGCGGTGCTGGCCGCGACCAGGCGGGCCCGGGAGGACGCCACGGTGCTGGTCGTGAGCTCGGCCGAGGTGTACGGGGCGCTCGGCCCCGACGAGCTCCCGGTGGCCGAGGACGCCCCGTTGCGGCCGGCGACCCCCTACGCCGCCTCCAAGGCCGCAGCCGAGGCGGTGGCGCTGCAGGCGTGGCGCGGCTACGGCCAGCGGGTGGTGGTGGTGCGCCCGTTCAACCACGTCGGCCCCGGCCAGCCACCCACCTTCGCCGTCCCGGCCCTTGCGAGGCGGGTGGCCGAGGCCCGCCGGACGGGGGCGAGGGAGCTGACGGTGGGCACGGTCACCACGCGGCGTGACTTCACCGACGTGCGGGACGTGGTGCGCGCGTACCGCCTGCTGGTGGCACGGGGGGCGGCCGGTGAGGTCTACAACGTGTGCTCCGGGACCGACGTCGCGATCGCCGACATCGCCCGCCGGCTCATGGTGCTGGCCGGGGTGGACCTGGTGCTCTCCACCGACCCGGCGCTGGTGCGGCCGGTCGACGTCCCGGTCCTGCGAGGGGACCCGTCCCGGCTCGCGGCGGCCACCGGCTGGTCGCCGGCCATCGGCCTCGACGCCACGTTGCGCGACGTCCTCTTCGACCAGGACGCCGTGACGAGCTCCGATCTCGTGGGCCGCCCCGGCGGTGGTCCGGGGGGTCAGTCCCCGGGCGCGACCACCTGACGCAGCTGCGTCCCGAGGGCGCTGAGCTGCGTCCGGGCCTTCTCGGCCAGTTCCCGGGCTTGGGGCGGCAGCTGCTGCTCCAGGGGCTCGAAGGACGACTCGAGGAACTGCACGGTGGTGTCGAGCCACTCGCCGAGCTGCTGGCCGCCGGCACCGAGGCCCGCCCGCAGGTCCGCGAGGCGCTGGTCCATCTCGGCGCTGCGCCGCGCCAGCTCCTGTCGCTGGACCTGGGCCCGTTGCAGGCCGAGGACGCCGAGGCCGACGGCCACGTAGGCGGCGTCGCGGGCCCGGGACGCCACCGTGTGCACGAGGTCGCTCAGGTCGCTGGATCCGGGCATTGCTGGTCCGGGCATGGCTGGCTCCTTCCTCGAGGGTGTGCCACCGGCGGGCCGGCGGACGTGATGCCAACAGAAGTATACCCGTGGATAAACAGTTGCAAGCACCGCGTCCCCGGGGGCGCCCGCGGGCGGGGTCGGCCGGGAGGGAATCGGCGGTGCGCGCCAGATGGCAAATCGTGGGAGGAGTAGCCTGCCACCCTTGATGAGTGAGGGGCCGACCCAACCGGCCCGCGCCCCGGCGGTTGTCGCCATCGTGGTCACGCGGGATCCCGGACCGTGGTTCGACGACACGCTTCGGGGCCTGGCGGCACAGGACTACGGGAACTTGTCGGTGCTGGTGCTGGTGTCGGGTGGATCGGCCAACCCCACCGCCCGGGTGGCCGAGGTCCTGCCCCAGGCCTTCGTGAGCCGGCTGCCCGAGGACCGGGGCTTCGGCGTGGCGGTGGCCGACGCGATGGAGATGGTCGAGGGGGCGGCGTTCTTCCTGCTCTGCCACGACGACTGCGCCCTCGCCCCCGACGCCGTCCACGTCATGGTGGAGGAGTCCTTCCGTTCCAACGCCGGGGTGGTCTCGCCCAAGATGGTCCACTGGGACGACCCCCGGGCCTTGCTGCACGTGGGCCAGAGCGTCGACAAGACCGGCGCCGTGGTCGAGCGGGTCCAGGACGGCGAGATCGACGCCGGCCAGCACGACGCCGTCCGGGACGTCTTCGTGGCACCCGGCGGGTGCACCCTGGTCCGAGCCGACCTGCTGGGCGCCCTGGGGGGCTACGACCACGCCATCGCCGCCATGGGAGAGGACCTCAACCTGTCCTGGCGAGCGCACGTGGCCGGCGCCCGGGTGGTGGTCGCCCCGGCGGCCCGTGCTCGTCACCTGGAGCTCGTGGCGGGCGCCCGGCGCCCGGCCACCCCGTCCGGCGCCCCCTCGCTCCAGGCGCTCCAGCGCCGGAACGAGCTCTACACCGTCCTCACCTGCTATTCGTGGCTGCACCTCGTGCGGGTCCTGCCCCAGGCCGTGCTGCTCGCCGCCGGCGAGGTCCTGGTCGCGGCGCTGGTGGGGGACGCCCGCCGGGTGCGGGCGGTCGTGCACGCCTGGACGTGGAACCTGAGGCGGACCCGCCAGACCCTTCGACGCCGGGCCGAGGTCCAGGCCACGCGCGCCACCCCGGACGCCGAGGTGCGAAGCCTCCAGATCCCGAGGAGCGCCCGTCTTTCCACCTACCTCTCCCGCCTGACCCATCAAGGGGTGGGGGTCGCCCACGGCCTCCTCCCGGCCGGGGGGGCGAACGGCGAGGGGAGCGCCGAGGCGGCGATGCCGGCGAGCGTGTCCGACGCCCACGTCCCGGAGCTGACGGGCACCATCGGGGCCGCCTTCTCGGAGGACGCCGACTTCGACGATCTCGACGACCTCGGGCACCGCGGCCAGGGGCTCCGCCGCCCGCGCGTGCTCGCCACCCGCAGGAGCCGGCTGGTCGCGTGGCTGGTCGTCGTGCTCGTCCTCGTGCTCGGCAGCCGGAACCTCATCGGCGCGTCGTGGCCCCTCGTCGGCCAGTACCTCCCGTTCCCGAGCTGGACGGCGCTGTGGCACGCCTTTGTCGCCGGCGACCCGGCCACCGGGCTCGGGTCCCACGCGCCGCCCAGCCCGGCGTTCGGGCTCCTCGGGATCCTGGGCACCGTGCTCGTGGGCCGGATGGGGTTCCTCCAAGAGGTCGTGCTGCTCGGCTGTGTCCCCGTGGGCGCCTGGGGGCTCAGCCGGCTGCTCCGCCCCTTCGCCTCGCCCAGGGGGCGCTTCGCCGGTGTCGCCACCTATCTCGCCCTGCCACTCGCCTACGACGCCCTGGCCCGCGGCCGATGGGACGGGTTGGTGGCCTATGCCGCCACCCCGTGGATCGTGGCGCAGGTTGCGGCGGCCACCGGCATCGAGCCGCTCGGCGGCGCTGCCCGCTCCGGCGGGTCCGGCGGGTCCGGCGGGCCCGGCCTCCGGCCCGTTGCCCGATGGCGGCGGGGGATGGCGGGCCGGATCGTGATCGCCGGGGCCATCGAGGCCGCGGCCGTCGCCGTGGCGCCGGCGACGGCGGTCGTCGTGGTGCTGGCCGGGCTCGGCATCGCGGCCGGTTCGGTGGCGGTGGGTTCTCGTCGTGCCGGCCTGCGGGGCCTGGTCGCAGCGTTGGGCTCGACGGTCGTGGCGCTCGGACTGCTCCTGCCCTGGACGGTGTCGACGCTGGCGGCCGGCCGGGGTGCGCTCGCCGTGCTGGGTCTGCCGGGCCGCCCGGCCGGGCTCCCGGGGTGGGGCGGCCTGGTGAGGATGGCGGTCGGCCCGATCGGCGCGTCCCCGCTCGGCTGGTTGCTCGTTGCCTCTGCCCTCGCCCCCGTGCTCGTCGGGCGCGGCTCCCGTTTCACCTGGGCGGCGCGGCTCTGGGCGGTGGCGCTCCTGTCCTGGTGGGTGGCGCTCGTGTCGGCCAAGGCGTGGGCGGCGCCCTTCACGCCCTCGGTGGACGTGGTGCTGGCGCCGGCCGCGGTCTCGATCGCCGTCTGCGTGGGGCTCGGGGTGCAGGCGTTCGAGACCGACCTCGCCGGGTACCGCTTCGGCTGGCGCCAGGCGGTCGCCGCCCTGGCGGTCGGCGCGCTCGTCGCCGGTGCGCTGCCGACCCTGGCGGAAGCCACCAACGGACGCTGGGGCGTCCCGACGGGCGGGTACGCACAGGCGGCCGGGCTTCCGCCGTCCGGTCCGGGCCCGGCCGGGGACCAGGTGCTCTGGATCGGAGATCCTCGTGCGCTCCCGCTCGGGGGATGGACGATCGGCCCCGGGCTGGCCTACGCCACCTCGGCCAACGCCACACCGACGCTGCGGGACCTCTGGCCGCCCGCCACACCGGGGAGGGCCTCGTCGCTGGCGGGCGACGTCGTGGTGGCGATGCACGGGCAGACCGTTCGCCTCGGGCGGCTCCTGGCCCCGGCGGGGATCCGCTACGTCGTCGTGGTCCACGCCCTTGCCCCGAGCACCCTCGGGGCGGTCGCCGGGCCGACAGACGCCGTGCCACCGGGGCTGGACGCGGCGCTCGCCCGCCAGGAGGACCTCCGCACAGTGCCGGTGAGCGTGGGCGGGCTGACCGTCTTCGAGAACACCGACCTCGGCCGCTCCGGGCCCCGGCTCGGTGCCGTCGGGTCGACGGGTGCCCTGGACCCGCTGGCCGCGGCGGTGGAGCTGGCGCTGTGGCTGGCCCTCGCCCTCGTTCTCCTCGGTCGACGCAAGTGGATGCCGCAGCTCGCCCGGCGCCGGCGCGGAGGTCGGGCGAGGAGGCGCCGGCGTCCCGTGCCCGTGGCCGTGGCCGCCGCCGGCGGTGCAGACGGGGCCGTCAGGGCCGACGGGGCCGTCACGGCTGCCGTGGCCGACGGCGGGGGCGGGGCCGTCGGGGCGCCGGCGCGGGTCCTCGGCCCCCAGGCAGGGGGGACCGGGCCGCCGGCTGGCGAGCAGGTAGTGAAGCGGGGCGCCGGGTCCCCGGCCGGGGGGACGGCGTGACCGGGCCGCGTCACGCAAGCGGCGCCGCCGGCGCCAAGGCTGACGTCCCCCCGCCGCCCGAGACCGAGGGGCGTGCAGGACGGCGTCTGGCCGTGGTGGCGTCGGTGCTCGTCGTGGCGGTGGGCGGGGGCCTGGCCGCCGGGTTCGGGGGCGCGCCGGCGCCGGCCACCGACCTCCCGTCCGCCTCGCTCGTGGCCGCGGCGGCGCCGGTGGACGCGCAGTCCTCCAGCTGGTACTGCGCCGGGGTGCCCGGCTCGTCGAGCCCGCTGGGCAGGTCCCAGGTGCTGCTCGTGAACGCCGGCCGCCGGACCGTGCCCGCCACCGTCGAGGTCGTCGGCACCAAGGGCGCGGCCAAGGAGGCGCGGGTCGAGGTGCCGGCGCACGGGCAGTTGACGGTCGCCCCCGCCTCGCTGGTGACCGGGCCGTGGCTGGCGACGCGCATCGACGTCGGCGGGGGCGGGGTGAGCGCGAGCGAGCTGGTGGGCGGCAGCTCGGGCGGGGCGGTGGCACCGTGCGCATCGGCGACGGCGGCGCGGTGGTACTTCGCCGCCGGCGCCACCACCACCGGGAGCACGCTGCAGATGTCGGTGTTCAACCCGACCGCCAACCTGGCCGTCGTGGACCTGTCGTTCGTGACCACGGCGGGCGCCACATCGCCGCAGCCGTTCCAGGGGTTGGTCCTCGAGCCCGGCGCCTTTCGCTCGGTCACAGTGGGTGCCTACGTGCAGGACCAGAAGCAGGTCGCCGCCGTGGTCACGGCCCGCTCGGGGGCGGTGGTGGCAACGGAGCTCCAGGCGGTGCACGCCGGAGGCGTCTCGGGCATCGCCCTGCGGCTCGGAACCCCGGCGCTGGCCGACACCTGGGTCCTCCCGCGGGCCATGGACGTCTCGGGTGGGACAGCGCAGGTGAGCATCTTCAACCCGTCCAACCACACCGAGACCGTGTCCGTCCGGCCCCGCCTGCCGTCCGGACCGGTGTCGCCGTTCATCGACAAGCTCGGACCCGACAGCGTCTGGGTTCTCGACACCGCCGAGGAGGTGCGCATCCCCGACGGGGTCGGCTATGCCGCCACGGTGCGGGTCACGGGTGGCCCGGGGGTGGTCGTCGACCGGACCGCGGGGGCGGCGGCCGGGAGCCCCGTGCCCCAGTGGGGGGACGATGCCCCGGTCTCCCGGGCGTCGATGCAGGTCACCCGCTGGGTGGTCCCGGCGGTGGACGCGCCGGGGACGACGACGCCGGTGTCGCGCATGCTCGTCCTCCAGGATCCCGGTCCCCGGCCGGTCGCGGCGATGGTGTCGGCCCTCACCCGCGCCGGCGTCCGCCGTGTGACGCGCGTCACCGTCAAGGCGGGCGCCTTCGCCACCGTGTCGGCAGGAACCACAGCGACCCTGGTCACAGCGGCCGGACCACTTGCCGTGACGGGTGACGCCTCACCAGCGGGTGCACCGGCCACTGCGCTGGTGCCGGCCATCCCCCAGACCTGAAGACCTGAGCCACGGCAGGGCACGGCGGGGTCGCCCGTCCGCAGCCGCTGGGGCACGGCAGGCCCGGCGGCCCCAGCGGCGGGGCTCCCGGGCGTCAGCGGTCGGTGCCGCCCCGTTGGTCGTCGGGACCGCTCGGCTCCTGCCTCGGAGGCGGCGGCGACGGCTGCCAATAGCCCGGCGGTCCCCACTGCGGCGGAGGACCGCCCCAATGTCCCGGTGGCTGCGGCTGCCCGCCGGGCGGAGGGGCGCTGCCCGGCCACGGCGGGGGCTGGTTCGGCTGGTGCTGCTGCGCCGGCCACGGCGGGGGCCAGGGGGCGCCGTGCTGTTGTCCAGGCAGGGGGGCGGGGACCGGCTGTCGACCTGTCGGGCCGTTCGCTCCGTTCGAGGTGCCGTCGTGCCCGTTGGTGCCGTGGCCGTTGTGGCCGTTCTCCCCCGAGCGGCCGTTGAACTGGACCGTCCGTGCCTTGGGGCCGTTGGCGTGCACGGGCTTGCCGTAGGCCTCGTCCACCAGGCGACCCACCTCGGCGCCGTCGATGCTCTCCTGCTCGAGCAGGGCGTGGGCGACCGCGTCCAGGCCGCCGCGGTGGCGGGTCAGGAGCTCCATCGCCCGCTCCTCCTGGCCGCGCAGGATGCGCTCCACCTCGTCGTCGATGACCCGGCTCGTGTCCTCGGAGTAGTCGCGGGTGTGCATCAGGTCCTCGCCCAGGAAGACCTGACCCTGCGAGCCCCAGGCCATGGGTCCGATCTCCTCGCTCATGCCCCACTCTCGGACCATCTTGCGGGCGAGCTCGGTGTTGCCCACGAGGTCGTTCGCGGCGCCGGTCGAAAGGTCGCCGTAGACGATGAGCTCGGCCACCCGGCCACCCATGCGCACGCACAGCGAGTCCTCGATGTGGACCCGGGGATGGATGTGCCGCTCCTCCACCGGCAGCTGCATCGTCACGCCGAGCGCCATCCCGGTCGGGAGGATGGTCACCTTGTGGACCGGGTCGGCGTGCTCGAGCACGTAGGCAAGGACGGCGTGGCCACCCTCGTGGTAGGCGACACGCTCCTTCTCCTCGTCGGACAGCACGAGGCTCTCGCGCCGCTGGCCCATGAGCACCCGGTCGCGGGACGACTCGAAATCGGCCATCTCGATCGTCGGGCTGCCCCGGCGCACGGCGTGCAGGGCCGCCTCGTTCACCAGGTTGGCCAGGTCGGCGCCGCTCATGCCGGGCGTGCCCCGGGCGACGAGCTCGAGGTCGACTGTCGGCCCGATCCGCTTGCCACGGCAGTGGACCTGGAGGATCGGCAGTCGCTCGTCGAGGTCGGGGAGGGGCACGACGATCTGGCGGTCGAACCGCCCCGGGCGCAGGAGCGCCGGGTCCAGGATGTCGGGGCGGTTGGTGGCGGCGATGATGACGACGCCCTCGGCCGGGTCGAAGCCGTCCATCTCGCTCAGCATCTGGTTGAGCGTCTGCTCCCGCTCGTCGTGCCCGCCGCCGAGGCCGGCGCCGCGCTTGCGCCCGATCGAGTCGATCTCGTCCACGAAGATGATGGCGGGCGCCTGCTTGCGCGCCGTCTGGAACAGGTCGCGGACCCGGCTCGCGCCGACGCCCACGAACATCTCCATGAAGTCCGACCCGCTGACCGACAGGAAGGGGACCCCGGCCTCTCCGGCGACGGCCCGGGCCAGCAGCGTCTTGCCGGTGCCCGGTGGCCCGACGAGGAGGACGCCCTTGGGGATCTTCGCTCCGATCTCGCGGAACCGCCCCGGCGTCCGGAGGAAGTCGACGACCTCGCTGATCTCCTGCTTGACGCCGTTGTACCCGGCGACGTCCTGGAACGTCGTGCTCGGGCGATCGCTGCTGAAGAGCCTGGCTTTGGAGCGACCGATCGACATGATCCCCGACATCTGTCCCCGCGCCTGGCGGCTGATGAACACCATCAGGACGATGGCGATGCCGAAGAACAGGATGTAGGGAAGCAGGTCGCCCAGGAGGTTGGACGGCGGGTTCGAGTAGTTGACCAGGACGCCCTTGTCCCGCATCAGTGTCACTGTCTTCTGTGCCGCCGGGTGCGGGCCCGTCGTGGTGTAGCTCTGCCCGTTGCCGAGCTTGCCGGTGATGACCCCGGTTGTGTTGTTGATTGTCGCGGTCTTGACGTCCTGGTGCTGGACCTCGGTGCGGTACTGGGAGTAGCTCAGCGACT